>NZ_JBNNWE010000026.1:0-63235 GCF_050280905.1 Pseudomonas sp. NPDC086278 | reverse complement strand
AACACATGCGATTGAACCGCTGGCGCAGTGGGAAAATTCTGATTCGTTCGTTGCCGGCCATTCCAACCGCCGGATTGAGCCTGGACGACATGCCCCTGCTGATCGCCCAGTGCCGCGAACAGATGCGCGAGTGCATCGAGTCGATGGACCGGCAACTGCAAGCCGCTTGAAAAAACCCGCCTGGCGCGGGTTTTCTTTTGCCCGCGGGCGCAGGCCTGCGAACTCGGCAGATTTCACTGCCTCCCAAGCCACAGACAAGGCTAAGCTGCACGCTGTTTGACACTTTTTGCTAAATGAAAGCCTGCCAATAAGAAGTGAACCAACATCATGGGTAGAGTTGTCGCTGCTGCGGTTTATAGCGCCGGTAAGAAAGTCACCAATATCACTCTCGACGAAGGCGCTGCCTGGGCTGCCAAGCCTGGCCACTTTGTCTGGATCGGCCTCGAAGAGCCGAATGCCCACGAACTGGGCAACCTGCAACGCCAGTTCAACTTGCACGAACTGGCCATCGAAGATGCCCTGGAAAAACACAGCCGACCGAAGCTCGAAACCTTCGGCGATGCGCTATTTATCGTCACCTACTCGCCGATCCGCGAAGGCGGCAAGCTTGAGTTCATCGAGACGCATATCTTTGCCGGCAAGGGTTACATCATTACTGCGCGCAATGGCCACTCGGCGTCCTACGCCTATGTCCGGCAACGCTGTGAGGCGCGTCCGCTGTTGCTGGAGCACGGGGAAGATTTCGTGCTCTATGCCCTCCTCGACTTCGTGATCGAAAACTATCAACCGGTGGGCGAAGCGATCCATGCCGAGATCGATGAGCTGGAGCGCAACGTGCTGTGCAGTGCGCTGAATGAGCGCGACATTCAGAACCTTCATGGCTTGCGCCGCGACGTGTTGCGCTTGCGCCGTTATGCCGCGCCGATGGTGGAGATTGGCGAGGAGCTGCAACGGTTGAGCTTCCCGTTTATCGACAAGAACATGCGTCCTTACTTCCGCGATGTGCAGATTCACGTCACGCGGCAGATGGAAGACCTGACGACGCTGGCGGATATTGCCAGTCAAACCATTGAAGTCGGGGTGTTGTTGGAGGCGTCACGCCAGAGCGTGGTGCAGCGCAAGTTTGCGGCGTGGGCGGCGATACTGGCGTTCCCGACGGCGGTGGCCGGGATTTACGGGATGAACTTCCAGAACATGCCGGAGCTGACCTGGCATTACGGGTATTTTGCGGTGCTGGGGTTTATTACCGTCGGGTGCGTGGGTTTGTGGGGGAGTTTCAAGCGGTCTGGATGGTTATAAATCCTGTGGCGAGGGGGCTTGCCCCCGTCGGGTCGCGTAGCGGCCCCCGGCATTCTTTTTGACAGACGACGTAGGCGACTGCTGCGCAGCCGAACGGGGCAAGCCCCCTCGCCACAGGCAAGCCCCCTCTCCACAGGCAAGCCCCTCGCCACAGGCTACGCGGCCTCGCCACAGGTTTTGTGTTGGCTCGTTAAACCGCCGCTGGCTTGTGCGCTACAAACCGCATCATCCATTCGGCAACGGTGGCGCCGTGATGCTCATGCTCAAGGCTCGCCACGCCTTTGGAATACACCTGCTCGCCCAGCACTTGCTGACGGATCTCCAGCAGCGCCCGCGAATAATCGTGGATGAATTCCGGGTGTCCCTGGAAGCACAGCACTTGATCGTTGATGTGATACGCGGCAAACGGGCAGAAATCGCTTGAGGCGATGACGGTGGCGTTTTCCGGTAGCGACGTGACTTGATCCTGGTGGCTGATCAACAAGGTCAGCTCTTCACGAACCGGGCTCATCCACGGTGCCTTGGCCGCGAGTTTATATTTGTGCGTGCCGACGCCCCAGCCCTGGGTTGCGCGCTCGCTCTTGCCGCCCAGCAGCAGCGCCAGCAACTGATGGCCGAAACACACGCCCAGCAGTTTGTCGCCGCGCTCATAGCGGTTCAGCAAGTAAGTTCTAAGGGTATCGATCCACGGGTCAGTGCCGAAGGAATCGGCCTTGCTGCCCGTGACCAGATAAGCGTCGAAGGTCAGGTCATCGCTGGGGTATTCACCCTGCATCACGTTGTAGACGGTGAACTCGGCAGCGATGGGTTGCTGCGAAAACAGACGCTGGAACATCTGCCCGTAACCCTGATATTGATCGACCAGCTCCGGACGCAGGATGTCGGTTTCCAGAATGCAGATGCGTAACGACATAAAAAATACCTGACACGTGATGGGAATAATGAACACCCCAGAGCCTGCCTCGAAACACCGTTCCAAGGCAAGCCCCGCGAGGCGTCATCGGTCCCTTAAAACACCTCCCCTTTAGCGGCTTTTTCCAGCAGCAGCGCCGGTGGCGCGAAGCGCTCGCCATACTGCTCGGCCAGATATTGGGCGCGGGCGACGAAGTCCTTGACGCCGTACTGGTTGATAAACTGCAGCGCGCCGCCGGTCCAGGCCGCGAAACCGATGCCGAAAATCGAGCCGACGTTGGCGTCCGCCGTTGAGGTCAACACGCCCTCCTCGACGCAGCGCACGGTTTCCAGGGCTTGCACGAACAGCAAGCGATCACGCACATCCTTCGGTGAAATCTGCCCGTCGGCCTTCTCGAAACGGCTTTTCAGTTGCGGCCACAGATGCTTCTGGCCACCCGCCGGGTAATCGTAGAAACCGCCGCCAGCCGCTTTACCCGGTCGCTTGTATTCGTTGAGCAGCAAATCAATCACCGCAAACGCCGGATGCTCTGTCAGCGGTTTCCCTTCCGCTTGCAGGTCTTTGGCGGTTTGCTGACGGATGTGGCTCATCAGGCTGAGGGAAACTTCGTCGGAGATCGCCAGCGGCCCGATGGGCATCCCGGCCTTGCGGGCTTCGGTCTCGATCATTGGCGCGCTGACGCCTTCGCCAAGCATCGCAATGCCTTCGTTGGTGAACGTGCCGAACACCCGCGAAGTGAAGAAGCCCCGGCTGTCGTTGACCACAATCGGGGTTTTCTTGATTTGCAGGACGAAATCGAAACCGCGCGCCAGGGTTTCATCGCTGGTGTTGGCGCCCTTGATGATTTCCACCAGCGGCATTTTCTCCACGGGGCTGAAGAAATGCAGGCCGATGAACTTGCCCTGATCGGGCACCGCCGTAGCGAGGCCGCTGATCGGCAGCGTCGAGGTGTTAGAGGCGATCACTGCGTTGGCGCCGACAACTTTTTGCGCCGCCGATGAGACCTTGGCTTTGAGTTCGCGGTCTTCGAACACCGCTTCGATAATCAGATCGCAGCCGGCCAGATCAGCATCCGTTGCCGAAGTTTGAATCCGCGCCAGCACGGCGTCTCGCTGCTCGGTGCTCAACTGGCCACGGGCAACTTTCTTGTCCAGCAGCGCCGCCGAATGCGCCTTGCCCTTTTCTGCCGCCGCCAGGTTGATGTCTTTGAGCACCACGTCGATGCCCGCCGAGGCGCTGACAAAAGCGATGCCGGCGCCCATCATCCCGGCACCGAGCACGCCGACTTTCTGGGTCACGTACGGCGCAAAACCGTGCGGCCGCGAGCCGCCCGCGTTGATTTCGTTGAGCTGGAACCAGAAAGTGCCAATCAGGTTTTTCGAGATCTGGCCGGTGGTCAGTTCGGTGAAGTAGCGGGTTTCGATCAGGTGCGCGGTGTCGAAATCGACTTGGGCGCCTTCAACCGCCGCGCAAAGAATTTTCTCCGGAGCCGGCAGGCAGCCTTGGGTTTTGCTGCGCAGGATCGACGGCGCAATCGCGAGCATTTGCGCGACCTTCGGGTGCGACGGCGTGCCACCGGGAAGCTGATAACCCTTCACGTCCCAACGCTGCACGGCCGCTGGATTGGCCAGAATCCAGGCCCGCGCCTTGCTCAACAATTCGTCGCGGTCCGCCGCGACCTCGTCAATCAAACCGGCTTGCAACGCCTGTTGCGGTCGCACTTTTTTACCTTCGAGCAAGTACGGCAGGGCTTTCTCGATGCCCAGCATCCGCACCATGCGCACCACCCCGCCGCCGCCCGGCAGCAAGCCGAGGGTCACTTCCGGCAGGCCAAGTTGCACCGACGGGCTGTCCAGCGCGATGCGGTGATGACAGGCCAGGCAGATTTCCCAACCACCGCCCAGCGCTGCGCCGTTGATGGCGGCCACCACCGGTTTGCCGAGGGTTTCCAGGGTGCGCAGTTGCCCCTTGAGGGTCAGCACCATGTCGTAAAAGGCCTTGGCTTCGGGCTTGCCGACCTTGATCAGTTCATTGAGATCGCCGCCGGCGAAGAACGTCTTCTTCGCCGAGGTGATGATGACGCCGGCGATAGATTCTTTTTCTGCCACCAACTGGGCGACGCACGCGGCCATGGCCTCGCGGTAGACCGCGTTCATGGTGTTGGCGCTCTGGCCTGGCATGTCGATGGTCAGGACGACGATCTGGTCCTGGCCCTTTTCGTAACGAATGGCTTGGGTCATGAAAGTGTTTCCTTGAAGTCAGGGCTCAGAGGCGTTCGATGATGGTGGCAATGCCCATGCCGCCGCCGACACACAGGGTCGCGAGGCCATAGCGCAGGTGCCGGGTTTCCAGCTCATCGAGCAGCGTGCCGAGAATCGCGCAGCCAGTGGCGCCCAGGGGATGCCCCATGGCGATGGAGCCGCCGTTGACGTTGACCTTGTCCGGGTCGATGGCCATGTCCTTGATGAACTTCAGCACCACCGAGGCGAACGCTTCGTTGACCTCGAACAAATCGATGTCCTCGACCCGCAGCCCGGCCTTGACCAAGGCTTTGCGAGTGGCCGGCGCGGGGCCTGTGAGCATGATGGTCGGGTCGGTACTGGTGACCGCCGTGGCGACAATTCGCGCCCGTGGCTGCAAGCCCAGCTCGCGCCCCTTGGCTTCGGAACCGATCAACATCAGTGCCGCGCCGTCGACGATGCCGGAGCTGTTACCCGGCGTATGCACGTGGTTGATGCGCTCGATATGGCTGTAGACCCGCAACGCGGTGGCGTCGAAGCCCATCTGTCCCATCATCTCGAAACTCGGCTTGAGCTTGCCCAGGCCTTCCAGGGTCGAGTCGGCGCGGATGAACTCATCGTGATCCAGGAGGATGATGCCGTTCTGGTCCTGCACCGGCACCAGCGACTTGTTGAACGAACCATTGGCCCGCGCCCGCGCCGCTTTCTGTTGGGAGTACAAGGCGTAGGCGTCGACGTCCTCGCGGCTGAAGCCTTCAATCGTGGCGATCAGGTCGGCGCCCACGCCTTGCGGGGTGAAATGGCTGTGCAGGTTGGTTTGCGGGTCCAGCGCCCAGGCGCCGCCGTCGCTGCCCATCGGCACGCGCGACATCGACTCGACGCCGCCGACCACCACCAGGTCTTCGAAGCCGGAACGGACCTTCATCGCGCCGAGGTTTACCGCCTCCAGCCCCGAGGCGCAGAAGCGGTTGATTTGCACGCCCGCCACGCTGACGTCCCAATCGGCCACCTGCGTGGCTGTCTTGGCGATGTCAGCACCTTGATCGCCAATCGGCGTCACGCAACCGAGCACCACATCGTCGACCTGACGGGTGTCGAGTGATGTGCGCTGTTGCAGCGCCGTGAGCAAACCGGCCAGCAGATTCACCGGTTTGACACTGTGCAAGGCGCCATCGGCCTTGCCTTTGCCACGGGGCGTGCGTAACGCGTCGAAAATCAAAGCCTGGGTCATGACGTCCTCGAACCTTTTCGGTGAGAAAAACTGAGCCTCCACCTTAGGCCGAGCTGCCACGGATTCAATGACCGCAGCGCTCACCCGCATTGACGGACACGCTCAGACGGACGGTAGTCAGCTATCGGATTAACCGTTTCAGGACTCGGAGCTGTCTAGCAAAAGGGCGCCGAAGAAGCTGGCAATAAGCCTCATGCCTTTTTAAAAGCCTTTTATGAGTCAACCATATGAAATGGATCTAAGCCACGAGTGACGCGGGCCCTAAGGTGAACATGTACGAAGTTGTCGTCGGGTTTTGCCGAGGCACTCGTCTTACAGGAAGTGCACCGCTCTGCCGTCATGGAGATATGCAGGCAGGCATCAGGAAATAACAAAAAAGGCGGTCAGCCATGTTCAAGCATTCGAAAGTACGTCAAGCCGGGCTCATTCTTTTCGCCACTACGCTGTTGTTGATATTGCCGAACCTGACCAAGGTGATCGGCTGACTCCAGCGCCGGGTTTTTATATCGCCCTCTCAAAAACGTAACTGGCCCGCTACCCGGGCCAGCGCGGGTGTGCCAACCTTTGCGGCACTCCCACGACATGGACGGCGATCGTTTGAAAAAGCTCATTCTGTTCGGGGCCTTGCTGCTCAGCACGCCTCTGTTTGCCGCACAGCTGAACCTTGAGCTGGGCGAGCACAGTCGCACCTGGCAAACCGGGGAACTGCTCAAGCACCCTCAGCTTCAGACCATCACCGTTAAAGACGACGTTTCCTACAATCGCGACATGAGCTATCAAGCCGTGCCGTTGGCGGCGTTGTTGACGGGGATCAAGCCTGAGGATCATCTGCAAGCCCTGGCGCTGGACGGATTCGCCGCAGAACTGGCCGCCGCGCCCTTGCTCAACACCCAAGGGGCGCGGGCATGGCTGGCAATCGAAGACCCGGGCAAACCGTGGCCGGCGCTGTCAGCGGGCAAGCCCAGTGCCGGGCCGTTCTATCTGGTGTGGGTCGATCCGCAAGCCGGCAATATCAGCTCCGAGCAATGGCCCTTCCAGGTCGCCAGCATCAAGCGCATGGCCCCGGTGGCCGAGCGGTTCCCTGCCCTGCTGCCCGATTCCGCCTTGAAGGCCGACGATCCGGTGAACCTGGGGTTTGCGTCGTTCCAAAGGAACTGCCTGGCATGCCATCGATTGAACGGTGCCGGGGATGCCCAGTTCGGGCCGGATCTGAATATTCCGTTTAATCCAACCGAGTATTTCGGGGCGGACTTCTTGAAGCGCTACATTCGTGATCCGCAGAGTTTGCGGCAGTGGCCGCAGGCGAAGATGCCGGGGTTCAGTGCGGAGGTATTGCCGGATGGGGATCTGGACTTGTTAGTGGGGTATTTGAAGCACATGGCGGGACGCAAGGTTAAGCCTTAACGCTGTGCTGTTTGGGCTGGCCTCTTCGCGAGCAAGCCCGCTCCCACAGGGGATTTGTGGTTAAACAGATTCCGTGTGGGAGCGGGCTTGCTCGCGAAGCGGTATCCCCAATTACTGCTGCTGGACGGAGATCACCGGCATCGGTGTTGGCGACACAAACACCTTGGCGTGCATCTGCTCGCACCCTCCACCCCGGCGCATCCCGCGCACCGGGCAGGCATCCAGATAATCCAGGCCCACGGCCAGCTTCAAATGGCGCTCCGGGCGGGCCAGTTCGTTGGTCACGTCAAAGCTGTACCAGGCGTCATCCAGCCAGGCTTCCGCCCAGGCGTGGCTGGCCAGGTGTTCGCTGTTCTCGCTGTACAAATACCCCGACACATAACGCGCCGGAATGCCCAAGCTGCGGGCGCAGGCGAGAAACGCGTGGGTGTGGTCCTGACAGACGCCGGCGCGCCCGGCGAAGGCCTGAGCCGCGCTGGTGTCGACTTCGGTGGAGCCCGGCGTGTAGGTCATGTGCGAATTCAGACCGTGCATCAAATCGATCAGCGCGGTGCGATCCCGGCGCTTCTTGCATTCTTTTTCGGCGAACGCACGCAAGGCTTCGTCGGGTTCGGTCAGGCGCGTGAAACGCAGGAACGGCAGCGCCGACTGGCTCTCGTGCTCGGCCTCGCGCAGTTCGTCGATGTCGACCTGGCCACGGGCGCCGATGATGATCGCTTCGTGCGGTTCGTCCATGGTCAGCACATGCAGGATATTGCCGAACGGATCGAGTTGCGCGCGCACCGGGCGCGGCAGGTCGAGCTGCCAGCTGAGCACGTGCTGGCGCTCGCTGTCGTGGGGGGTCAGCCGCAGGTACTGGATGCTCGCCCGCACCTGATCTTCGTAGTGATAGGTGGTCTCGTGGCTAATGGAAAGTCTCATGCAGCCTCCAGGTAAGAGCTGTGTATGGCGTTACCCAACTGGCGCACCAGCGGGATGAACTCGGTCAGCCAGGCGTGCAGGCCTTCGTCGAGAATTTCGTTGATACCGGTGTAGCGCAGGCGCGCGTCCATCTCTGCGGCCAGGCGTTGCGCGGGACGACCGTTGGCCCCCGGCAACTGGGCGAGGATCTGGTCGATTTCTTCCGTGCACGCCCGCAGGGAACGCGGCACATCGGCGCGCAGCAACAGCAACTCGGCCACATGCCGGGCACCGGGCGCGTCACGGTAGATTTCGGTGTAGGCCTCAAATGAAGACAGCGCTCTTAACAAGGCGCTCCATTGGTAATACGCGTGAGCCGTGCCGTCGCTGACCGCTTCGGCCTGATCGCCGGCCATTTCATAGCGGGCGTCGAGCAGGCGCAGCGTGTTGTCGGCGCGCTCGATAAACGTCCCCAGACGGATGAAACGGAATGCATCGTTACGCATGATCGTGCCGTAGGACGCACCGCGAAAAAGGTGGGAACGTTCCTTGATCCACTCGCAAAACCGGCTCATGCCGTAGCGACTCAAGCCCTGTTCGGCGATCCCGCGAATCTCCAGCCAGGTAGCATTGATGTTTTCCCACATGTCGGCGGTGATTCGCCCGCGCACCGCATGGGCACTGGCCCGCGCCGAACCGAGGCAACTGTAGATGCTGGCCGGGTTAGCCGCGTCCAGCGCGAAGAAATGCAGCAGCCGTTCGGCATGCAGCTCGCCGTGGCGTTCCAGGTAATCGTCCAGCGTGCCGGTAATCAGCAGCGGCATGGCCAGTTCGTGCAAACCGTCACCGCGACCATCCTGTGGCATCAGCGACAGCGAATAACTGATGTCGAGCATCCGCGCGAGGTTTTCCGCCCGCTCCAGGTAACGCGACATCCAATACAAATCCGAGGCAGTTCTACTTAACATGGCTTGCTTCCTTCAATCCTCGACCACCCAGGTGTCCTTGGTGCCGCCGCCCTGGGATGAATTCACCACCAGCGAGCCTTCACGCAGAGCAACACGGGTCAGTCCGCCGGGCACAACCCGGGTTTCGCGGCCAGACAATACAAATGGCCGCAGGTCGATGTGGCGTGGCGCAATGCCGTTTTCGACAAAGGTCGGACAGGTCGACAGCGACAACGTCGGTTGCGCGATGTATGCGTGTGGCTTGGCCTTGATTCGTGCGCGGAACGACTCGATTTCCGCTGCCGTCGCAGCCGGCCCCACGAGCATTCCGTAACCGCCGGAGCCTTGGGTTTCCTTGACCACCAGATCTGGAAGATTGGCCAGCACGTGGGAAAGTTCAGAAGGATTGCGGCACTGGAACGTCGGCACGTTTTTCAGGATCGGTTCTTCATCGAGGTAGAACCGGATCATGTCGGTGACAAACGGGTACACCGATTTGTCGTCCGCGACCCCGGTGCCGATGGCATTCGCCAGCACCACGTTGCCCGAGCGGTAGGACGAGAGCAGCCCCGGCACGCCGAGCATCGAGTCAGGATTGAACGCCAGCGGATCGAGGAACGCATCGTCGAGGCGGCGATAGATCACATCGACAGCTTTCGGCCCGTCGGTGGTGCGCATGAACACCTTGTCGTCGCGCACGAACAGGTCCGCGCCCTCCACCAGCTCCACGCCCATTTCCCGTGCCAGAAACGCATGCTCGAAGAACGCGCTGTTGAAGCGGCCGGGCGTCAGCACCACCACGCTCGGGTTGTCGATCGGGCTGGAGCTTTTCAGGGTGTCGAGCAACAGGTTCGGGTAGTGATCGATCGGTGCGATGCGCTGGGCCGAGAACAACTCGGGAAACAGCCGCATCATCATCTTGCGGTCTTCGAGCATGTAGCTCACGCCGCTCGGGGTCCGCAGGTTGTCTTCAAGCACGTAGTACGTGCCGTCGCCGTCGCGCACCAGGTCGACGCCCGAGATGTGCGAATAGATATCGCGGTGCAGATCCAGACCTTGCATTGCCAGCTGGTATTGCTCGTTGGCCAGCACTTGTTCAGCCGGAATGATGCCGGCCTTGATGATGCGCTGTTCGTGATAGAGGTCGGCGAGGAACATGTTCAGCGCCTTGACCCGCTGGATACAGCCGCGTTCGACGATCCGCCATTCACTGGCGGGAATGCTGCGCGGGATGGTGTCGAAGGGAATCAGGCGCTCTGTGCCCTGCTCGTCCCCGTAAAGCGTGAAGGTAATCCCGGCGCGATGAAACAGCAGATCGGCCTCGCGTCGCCGTTGTGCCAACAGCTCGTCAGGCGTCTCGGCCAACCAACGGGCAAACTCCCGATAATGCGGGCGGACCTGGCCGCCGGCATCGTACATCTCATCAAAATAGGTGCGGATCATGCCGTACTCCTTGTCACCCGGACATCTAGGCTTCGCAAGGCCCGTGCCAGCGGCAGAAACGCTTTGATATCAATCGGTTGGATAATCACGGCAGTTGCTTCGCACCATTCCTGTGCAGCAAATGCCCCAACCTGACCGCCCCCGCTTCATTGCAAGGCGACGTGGTCGCCTATCACCAGCATAGTCAGAGTTGATTTCACTGCCCGGCCAACGATGCGGATAATCCGCGCATTCGCTGCAAAAGCTCATCGAACTTCCCTTTAGCCGCCTGCTCAGGCGGTTTTTTTTGCGCCGGATTCTTGTTTCAGGATTTTGCCGGACGGGTTTACCGCCCCCACAAACTAAAACGGCCAACCCGAAGGCCAGCCGTTAGTGCGTGTCACTGTTCATAGGATTATGCGAGTCGCCCTCGTACCTCCTGCTTGACGCCCCAACCCTCGATGACGCCGCCCAGCGGCTCGACGATGGCTTCGAAACCCTGTTCGAAATCGCCGATGTCGTCGTAAGTGGCGTACATGACTTTGCTCAGTTCGAGCGCCCATGCGCCGTCGTCGCGCACACTGATTTGCGCATTCAGGGATTCACCGCGGTAATGACCTGCCGCTCTGCGGGCCCGCTCCTCGTCGGGGAAAATGGCGTAGAACTCGATGGGATGGAACCTTGAAAAATCGAAACCGCCTTCTTTCATGCGGCGCAGCACCGAGCTGCTGATGTCTTCTTGATAGGCTGTGCTCATGAAACGTCCCCCTCAAATTGATGGATAGACTTTCCGATCCCGACGCGCGCAACCGAATGGTGCGGGCGATGCGGCGAACAACGTTGCCGGTGGGAAGCAAGCATGTAGCTGACAAGACCAGACCTTAGCGATCCTTTCGCTGATCTCGGTTGCAGAGTAGCCCCAAGACGGAGCCACTGCCAAGGCCTGGTTTTAGATGTGACAGGAGAGGTTCAGATTGGCGTGATGCCGAGGATTTGAATGGCGTTCTGGGCTTTAAGACTTTTGACGCTCGCATCGTCGGTTCGCCCTTCCAGATCATTCAGATCCAGTTCGGCGGCGACCGGCAGGAGCCGGGCCTTGATCAGTTTGGCGGCGTGCTCGTTATCCGGGCACTCGTCGCACTCAAAGACTTCGTCGACGGTTTCACCGTGATCATCCAAGAAAGTGATTTTCCACTTTTGCATCACTGCCTCCTCGTTCAAACCCATGGGTGGGCTTACAACTATCTGGACTTTTGCCCGGGCTGAACGTTCAACAGAATTACACCGAGCCTGCGGTAAAAACACAGAACCCGGTGGGAGCGGGCTTGCTCGCGAAAGCGGTGCATCAGTCAATACACGTGTCGACTGATGCACCGCTTTCGCGAGCAAGCCCGCTCCCACAAAGGTATTGGGTTTGGCTCAGGGGAAATCAGTCGTTGCTTGGCTTGTTCACCGCCTGCAAGACGTATTGCGGCAAGGCAAACGCGCCGATGTGAATTTCCGGGTTGTAGTAGCGGGTGATGATGCCGCTGCCGGCGAAACGCTGTTGCAGGGTTTCACGGGACAGCTTGCGATAGGCGGTATTGGTCGCGCCCCAGGCAAACGTCATCGAGCCGCCAATGTAGGTGGGTACGGCGGCCTGATAGAAGTGCCAGTCCGGGAACAGGCTGCGCAGGCGGCCGGCGGTGGTTTTGACTTCTTCGATCTGCATGAACGGCGTGCCGTTCTGGGTCACCAGAATGCCGCCTTCGTTCAGGCAGCGACGGCAGGCCTGGTAAAAGTTTTCGGAGAACAGCACTTCACCCGGGCCGATCGGGTCGGTGGAATCGGAGATGATCACGTCGAACTTTTCGGTGGTGGTCGCGACAAAACGCATGCCGTCGTCGATCACCAGGTTCAGGCGCGGATCGTCGAACGCACCCTTGGAGTGGTTCGGCAGGAACTCCTTGCACATGTCGACCACGGTGCCGTCGATCTCGACCATGGTGATGTGCTCGACGCCGCCGTGTTTGGCCACTTCACGCAGCATGCCGCCGTCGCCGCCACCGATGATCAGCACGCGCTTGGCGCTGCCGTGCGCCAGGATCGGCACGTGGGTGAGCATTTCGTGGTAGATGAATTCGTCGGCTTCGGTGGTCTGGATCACCCCGTCCAGCGCCATGACGCGGCCCATGCGCGGGTTCTCGAAGATCACCAGGTGTTGGTGCTCGGTGCGCACTTCGTGCAGCAGTTTTTCCATGCGAAAACGCTGGCCGTAGCCTTCGTACAGGGTTTCCAGGTATTCGCTGGTAGGCGTGTTGCTCATGGGAAGTGCTCCGATGAATGCGGTGGCAACGGACGGTTACCCGCCCATGATGGCCAATCGATTGCCTCGATTGCCCGGGAAAGGCGCGCATTCTACGTCGCGGAAGATGACAGGTCGAACCTCACTTGATGAGTCGACACAAACGCCTGTGGGCGCTGCGGTGCGACGTCTCGACTTGCCTGCGATCCAGGCAACTCGGCTGTCAGGTGTACCGCAGCGATTCCATCGCGGGCAAGCCACGCTCCCACAGGTTCAGTATCGGCTGTGGGAACCCGTTCAGATCCGCACGTTACCGCGTGGCCCGGCGATGGCCCAGATGATCAGGCCAAGCACTGGCAGCAGCAGGATCAGCAGGATCCAGACGACTTTCATCCCGCCGGAGGCGCCACTTTTCAGCACGTTGATGATTGCCCAGATGTCGAGGGCCAGGATAATCAGGCCGATCAGGCCGTTGAACGTGGAACCCATGGTGTCGCTCCCTAAGAATGGTGGTCACCCTTAGGATAGCCGGGCATTGCGAGGGTTCCGTTTTATTAGCGCTTCAGCGTCTTCAAACGTGAATCGCGATCTTGAGGGCTTCCAGCGAAGGCGCGGCAGCGATGCCGACTTCGGCGCACAGTTCGAGCACACGCGGCACGTCGTTGCCGTAGACCAGCACCACTTGCAGTTCGTCGTCGAGCAACTGGCTGAAGTTCATCAGCGTATAACCGCCGTTTTCCTTATTCATGCTGCCCATCTGCACCTGAATGCGGTTGAGCGCGGTCAGGGCTTCGGTTTTCGCCAGTTGCTTGGGTTTGATATTGAAATCGACGCCCGGCCCGAACGAGGCAACGATCTGCGCGAACAGGTCGACGTAGGTGTCAGCCTGGAACAGCACGGTCTCCGGCAAACTGCCGACGACGACCCATTCGCCCAGCGAAATCGGGAAGGTGTCGTCAAAGTTGATGTCCGGATTGGCGCTCAGAAAGGCTTCAGGATCGGCGTAGGCCTGGGCCGCTTCGTCTGCGACTTTCAGGATTTCGTCGTCGCTCATGCACCCGGAGCTGATTTTGCTGATGAGTTCGACGAGTGCGGCTTTCATGAGATGGATCCTGTAGCGAGTGAAATTTGAGGGCGCGAAGAATAGCGCATTCCGCCCCCCAATTCCCGCAGCGGGTCAGCCGAGCAGTTTTTCGAACTGCGCGATGGTATCGGTGGCGCCCATTGTCCGGGCCGCGTCCAGCGCGGTCACGCCATTGGCGTCCTTGGCTTTCGGGTCGGCGCCTTTGCTGATCAGGTAATTGACGATTTCAACGCGGTTGAACATCGCCGCCATCATCAACGCCGTACGGCCGTCAAACGACGAACCCTCCACCTGCGCGCCGCCCTCGACCAGCGCCGTCACCACCGCCAGGTCACCCTTGAACGCCGCGCCGGCAATCGGGCTCTGGCCGTTGTCGTTGCGGATTTCCGGATCGGCCTTGTGTTCCAGCAGGACTTTTACCGTGTCGACATGCCCGTGGTAAGCGGCGAGCATCAGCAAGGTGTCGCCCTTGTGATTGCGCAGGTTCGGCGGCAGGCCTTTGCTCAGCAACGCCGCCATCATGGCCGCGTCGCCCTCGCGCGCCTTGTTGAATACCTGCTCGGCAAACTCGGCGGCTTCTTCGGGGGTCATCTGGCGGCTTTGGTCGGACATCGGGGGCTCCACGTTCAGTTATTCGCAAAGCCGACAGTTTCCCGAGCGGCCCCGTGACTGTCACTTCTTTTTTCTCACGCGGGGCCATAGCCACATTCAATAGCGGTATTTGCCGCCATGGATATCCGCCAACACTTGCTCGGTGACCTGCACGTAAGTCTGAGTGCCGGGCAGCCAGGCGTAGATCGGGTCTTCGCCGGTCTTGCCGGGGTCGAACGCTTCGTCCTTGAGCCGTGTCTTCTGGTATTTGAAGGTCCCGGTGGTCTCCATTTTCACTTTCACCCGCAGGAACAGCGGCACCGCATACGCCGGCAGTTGCTGACGGATGAACGCCAGCAACTCGCTGAAATCGAGGGTCGCCAACGATTCGGCCGGGGTAATCGCGGCCATGCCGGCACGGCCGTTGGTGTTCTGAATCTCCACGCCGTAGGCCACGGCCTCGGAAATGGTCGGGTGTTGCAGCAGGATATTTTCGACCTCGGTGGTCGAGACGTTTTCGCCCTTCCAACGGTAGGTATCGCCCAAGCGGTCGACAAATTGCGCATGGCCAAAACCGATATTGCGCAGCAGATCACCGGTGTTGAAGTAGCGGTCGCCCTTGACGAACACATTCTCGAGCACGACCTTGGCGGTTTTTTGCGGATCGGTGTAACCGTCCAGCGGGGCCTTGTCGTCGATTCTCGCCAGCAACAACCCCTGCTCGCCCTTGGCGACTTTGCGCATGAAGCCTTTGGCGCCGCGAATCGGCTGGCCGCTGTCGTGGTCGTACGCCACCAGCTCCCACGTCATCAGCGAGAAACCGATGGTGTTGTCGAAATTGAGGATGTTGGTGAAGCCGATGTTGCCGTCGCTGGCCGCATACAGTTCGCAGATGTGCGAGACGGCGAAACGGGTTTTGAACGCGTTCCACGCACCGGGGCGCAAACCGTTGCCGATCATTTTCTTCACGCGGTGCTGGCGGTCCTCGGCGCCGGGCGGCTGATCCACCAGGTAGCGACAGAGTTCGCCGACGTAACCGAGGGTGGTCGCGCGGTATTTGCGCACGTCATTCCAGAACTGACTGGCGCTGAATTTTCGGCGGATCGCGAACCCCGACGCCCCAGTGATTGCCGAACCCCAACACACGCACAGACCGGTGGCGTGGTACAGCGGCAAGGTGCAATAGACGATGTCGTGCGGCTGCATGTCGAGCGCGATCATGCCGAAACTGGCCGAACTGCGCATCCAACGCCCGTGTTTGAACACGCCGGCCTTGGGCAACCCGGTGGTGCCCGAGGTGTAGATATAGAAGCAGGGGTCGTCGAAAAAAACCTGCTGACTGCTGAGGGGGTTTTCGTCGCTGGCGTCGGCACTGGCGGTCATCAGGTTGCTGAAGCCCTCCGGCGCAATGCCAGGCTGAACGGAGGTGTCCTGGTCGGCAACGAACCAGATGCGCCTGGGGTCAATCGACACGCGCTCGCGCACCGCCAAAAACGCCGGGACCAGCTCTTCGCCGACGACAACTGCCGCCGGCGCCACCAGGTTCAGGCTGTGCGCCAGGGTATCGCGGGTTTGCGAGGTATTGAGCAAGGCGCTGACCGCGCCGACCTTGGCCACTGCCAGGATCGTCACCAGCAGTTCCGGGCGATTGTCGATGAACACCGCCACCACATCGCCCTTGCCGATGCCTTGGGCCAGCAAATGATGCGCGATGCGATTGGCCCACTGATTGACTTGCGTGTAGGTCAACGAAACGTCGCCCTGCAATAACGCCGGGCCGTCAGGATTGCGCAGCGTGGCTCGTTCGAAGCTCCAGCCGAGGCCACACGGTTGGGCCGGATCCTTGACGTTGGCGACCTTCAAGCCCCTCACCACGCGGGGAATGACTTTGGCAATAGAGGGCAGTTTGCGCAGCATCATGCCCCAGGTAATCGTGTCGCTCATGCTTGCTCCCGTTCGATCTTCTTATAGTCGGGCGGCGTTCCTTCAGCCCGAAAATACGTCAGGGGTTCTTGAGCTGTACACGCGGTTTTTGAAATGTTTTGTATCCGCGGCCGACACAGTCAACGCGAGAACATCGACCTGTCGATTTGGTTCCATTGAATCGTGCAAGATCTCGCAAAATGCAGGATGCACGATGGCCATTCATGCAGATTGCACGAAAGTGAAAAATGGCAATTTTTTTAACTCGTTGATTTTTAAGGTATTTATTTTTATCAAATGCTGGCACAAAGGCTGCAACTACCTCTCCATGCTTGCCTATTTAGTGCTAACGGAGCGGAAAGACATGAGCCTGATCCAAGAAAAATTTACCTCGCTGTTCTCCAACTTCGAAGTGAACACTCAGCCACGCCCTGACGGCGGCATCCTGCTGACACTGCGTAGCACCGAAGGCAAAGTCTTCAAACGTTCGATTTCCTACCAGCAGTTGCACGCTGGCGATCAACTGTCATGGGTGATCAGCGCGATTCGCCGCGACCTGGCGGAACAGGCCAGCGAACTGCCGCAGATTTCCATGCTGCAAAGTCAGCAACGGTTTGCTCTGCCGACCTATCACTCGGCGTAAAACAAGCAGCACAAAACACGACTGTGGGAGCGGGCTTGCTCGCGAAAACGGTTTGTCAGCCGACATTTATGGTGGCTGATACACCGCATTCGCGAGCAAGCTCGCTCTCACAGGTTATGTGTCGGTAACTTAGAACGTCGAAGGATCAATCTGCGCAAAGCTGTCGACGGTGATGTGCCCCGCCAGTTCGCCGCCCTCTCGTGCCAGTCCGCAGGTGGCCATTCCGGCAGTGCACGCCGCGTCCAGTTCTTCGACGATGTCGGACAGAAATAAAATCTGCGCGGCGTCCAGGCCAATCGCCTGGGTGATGTGCTGATAGGACTGCGCTTCGCGCTTGGGCCCCGACGTGGTGTCGAAATAACCGTTGAACAACGGCGACAAGTCCCCCGCCTCCGAGCAGCCGAAGATCAGTTTCTGCGCCTGGATCGAGCCCGAGGAATACACAAACAATTTGAAACCGTCCTGATGCCAGCGCTTGAGCGCTTCAACGGCGTCCGGGTAAACGTGACCTTTCAACTGCCCCGCCTGATACCCCTGTTCCCAGACCATCCCTTGCAATGCTTTGAGCGGCGTGGCCTTGCGGTCTTCGGCGATCCAGCCGAGCAAAATATCGATCACTCGGTCAACGTCGGCGCCCGACTCGTTATTGTCGCGGCGCACGGCGGCCAGTTGCTCGGCCACGTCGGCGCGGTCGGCGTGCTGGCGCACGAAGTCCGGCAGGTGTTTGGCGGCGTAGGGGAAGAGCACGTCGAACACAAAACTCACCGCGCTGGTGGTGCCTTCAATGTCGGTGAGAATCGCTTTGATCGGCATCGGTTCAGTCCTCAAGACGCGGGAAACGTTTGGCAATGTCTTCACCGGTGAACTTCGCCACCCAGCCCTCGGGATTGTTGAACAGGCGGATCGCGACGAAATGCGGGTGCTCGCCCATGTCGAACCAGTGCGGCGTACCGGCCGGCACCGAGATCAGGTCGTTCTTCTCGCAGAGCACGGCGTAGACGTAATCGTCGATATGCAGGGTGAACAGCCCACGGCCAGCGACGAAAAATCGTACTTCGTCTTCGCCGTGACGGTGTTCGTCGAGGAACTTGGCGCGCAGTTCGGCTTTCTGCGGGTGATCGCTGTTGAGGCTGACCACGTCGACGGTGACGTAACCGCGCTCGGTCATCAATTTGTCGATCTGTTGCTGATACGCGGCGATCACTTCTTCCTGACTGGCGCCCGGCTGGATTTTCGCCGCCGCTTGCCAGCGGTCGAACCGCACGCCCTGTTCGGCCAGCGTTGAGGCGATGTCTTCGAAATGGGTCAGCACCTTGTTCGGAATGTCAGGGCTGGAGATGTGATAAACGGACAGGCTGCTCATGCTGCAATTCCTCGGTATCGGCCCCACCGTCCAGCTCTTTCAGACCGGTCGGGCGAAGCATTTCATCAGGCAAATGGGCTACTTCCGGAGAAGTCAGCCTTGGCGATTCATGACACTGCGGGTCTTCAACTCGCACTCGAACAAAAATTCGAAGGCCTCGATCTGCCGCAGCGCGTCGCTCATGCGCGCGCCCCAGGTGTAAAGGCCATGGCCGCGAATCAGATAGCCGACGCAATCGGGATGCGCGTCCAGCCAAGGCTGCACCTTGGCGGCGAGGCGCGCAATGTCCTGATCGTTGTCGAAAATCGGCACGCGCACCAAGGATTCGTGGGTCGACACGCCGCAGAAGGCTTTTTGCAGTTCGTAGTCTTCGAACTCGATGAAAGCTTGTGGCGTCAGGCGCGACAGCACCGTGGCGTTCACCGAATGCGTGTGCAGCACTGCACCGATCTCCGGGCGCCAGCGGTAGAGCTGGGTATGCAGCAAGGTTTCGGCGGACGGCTTTTTGCCCGGCTCCAGGCTGTTACCGGACAGGTCCGTGGCCAGCACGTCATCCAGACCCAACTGGCCTTTGTGCTTGCCGGACACGGTCAGCAGCGCTTCGGTCGGCGACAGGCGCGTCGAATAATTGCTGCTGGTGGCCGGCGACCAGCCGCGGCCATACAGAAAACGCCCGGCGTCGATAATTTCCTGGGCGAGGTGTTCACGGGTAAGGCTCATGGCCTGTCCTCTTGCAGTCGTGTGGCAATGATAACGGCAGCCGCCAGGGCTGCGAGGCTGGCAATACTAAAGGTCAACGGGGCGCCAAGGGCATTCCAGCTGTAACCGGCGTACAACGCGCCCAATGCGCCGCCGGTGCCGGCCAGCGCGGCATAGAGCGCCTGGCCCTGCCCTTGCTGGCGCGCGCCGAAGCTACGTTGCACGAACTGGATGGCCGCCGCGTGAAAGCTGCCGAACGTCGCCGCGTGCAGTATCTGGACAAACAGCAACACCGAGAGAAACTCGGCAAACGAACCGAGCAACACCCAGCGCAGCGCCGCCAGCAGGAAACTCGCCAGCAGCACCCGGCGCACCGAGAACCGCGCGAGAATCCGGCTCATGGCCAGGAACATCAGGACTTCGGCGACCACGCCGACCGCCCAGAGCATCCCGATCACGCCACGGCTGTAACCGAGCCGCTCCAGGTGCAAGGTCAAAAAGGTGTAATACGGCCCATGGCTCATCTGCATCAGCGCTACACAGCCATAAAACGCCAGCACGCCGGGGTTGCGCAATTGTTTGAGAAAACCGTCGCCCGCCTCGCGCTGGCCCTGGGCTGGTTGAGCGTTAGGCACCCACAGGCTACTGACGACAATTCCGGCCATGATCAGCACCAGCGCCACCGGATAGATGTCCAGGCTGAGCCACTCGAACAATCGGCCGAGCGCGACCACGGTGATGATGAAACCGATGGAGCCCCACAAACGAATCTGGCTGTAGCGCTGCGTCTGCCCCTTCAGATGCGCGAGGGTAATGACTTCGAACTGCGGCAACACCGCGTGCCAGAAGAATGCGTGGAGCGCCATGACCATCGCCAGCCAGGCGTAGGTCTTGCTGACGAAGATCAGCGAAAACGTCAGCAACGTGCACACCGCGCCAAAGCGCACGATGGCCAGACGGCGTCCGGTGTAATCGCCGAGCCAGCCCCAGATGTTCGGCGCCACGCAGCGCATCAGCATCGGAATGGCTACCAGCTCGCCGATGCGCGCGCTGGAAAACCCCAGGTGATCGAAGTACAGCGCCAGGAATGGCGCTGTCGAACCAAGCAAGGCGAAATAGAACAGATAAAAACTGGAGAGCCGCCAGTACGGGAGCGCCGCCAACGTCGTCAGACCCCGGCGGCCATGAGGTCAGCCATTAAAGCTGACCCAGCACCGGAGTGCTCACGCGCACATCGGCGTTTTGCCCACGGTGACGCAGCAGGTGATCCATCAGCACGATGGCCATCATCGCTTCGGCAATCGGCGTGGCGCGGATGCCGACGCACGGGTCGTGACGACCCTTGGTGATGACGTCCACCGGGTTGCCGTGGATGTCGATGGAACGGCCCGGCGTGGTGATGCTCGACGTCGGCTTCAACGCCAGATGCGCGACGATGGGCTGACCGGACGAGATGCCGCCCAAAATGCCGCCGGCGTTGTTGCTGAGGAATCCTTGCGGGGTCATTTCATCGCGGTGCTCGGTGCCACGCTGGGCGACGCTGGCAAAACCGGCGCCGATTTCCACGCCTTTGACCGCGTTGATGCTCATCAGCGCATGGGCCAGTTCCGCGTCGAGGCGGTCGAAGATCGGCTCTCCAAGGCCCGGCATCACCCCTTCGGCGACGACGGTGATTTTCGCGCCGACCGAATCCTGATCGCGACGCAACTGGTCCATATAGGCCTCCAGCTCCGGCACCTTGTCCGGGTCAGGGCTGAAGAAAGCGTTCTCCTCCACCGAGTCCCAGGTTTTGAACGGGATTTCAATCGGGCCGAGCTGGCTCATGTAGCCGCGAATGACGATGCCTTGGGTCGCCAGGTACTTCTTGGCGATGGCGCCGGCCGCTACACGCATTGCGGTTTCACGCGCCGAGCTGCGACCGCCGCCGCGGTAATCGCGCTCGCCGTATTTGTGGTGATAGGTGTAATCGGCGTGGGCCGGGCGGAACAAGTCCTTGATCGCCGAGTAGTCCTTGGACTTCTGGTCGGTGTTGCGGATCAGCAGGCCAATCGAGCAACCGGTGGTGCGACCTTCGAACACGCCGGAGAGGATTTCGACTTCGTCGGCTTCCTGGCGTTGCGTGGTGTGGCGGCTGGTGCCGGGCTTGCGGCGGTCCAGGTCGCGCTGCAAATCTTCCAGAGAAATCTCCAGCCCTGGCGGGCAGCCGTCAACAATGGCGACCAACGCCGGACCATGGCTTTCGCCCGCGGTGGTGACAGTGAACAGCTTGCCGTAGGTATTGCCGGACATGCAGGACGCTCCGTGAAATGAACCTGAATACGTAATGCGCGCCAGTATACGCAGGCTACCCAACTAGTTCATCCTCGAACCTTATGGGTGCCCGCGAGTCCAACCGGCACCTTTGTCGATGATGGCGTGATGATGCTGCGAGTTTTAGCCTTGAGCCTTACCCTGTTTACCGGTTTTGTACAGGCCACCGTCCTGCAACGTCCGATCACGCTGGACACGGGCAGCGGCGAGCTTTTCGGCTCGTTGCTGCTGCCCAAATCCGACACGCCGGTGCCGGTGGTCCTGATCATTTCCGGTTCCGGCCCCACCGATCGCGACGGCAACAACCCCGAAGGCGGACGCAACGACAGCCTCAAACGGCTGGCCTGGGTGCTGGCCAAACACAACATCGCCAGCGTGCGCTATGACAAACGTGGCGTGGCAGCGAGCCTCGCCGCCACACCGGACGAACGCAATCTGTCGATTGAAGCCTATGTAGCCGATGCCGAAGCGTGGGGCAAAAAGCTCAAGGCCGATCCGCGTTTCGGCAAACTGATTTTGCTCGGGCACAGCGAAGGCGCGTTGATTGCCAGCCTCGCCGCACCGAGCGTGCCGGCCGATGCGGTGATTTCCATGTCCGGCAGCGCCCGGCCGATCGATCAAGTGTTGCGCCAACAGTTGAGCAATCGCCTGCCACCCCCGCTGTTGTTGCGCAGCAACGAATTGCTCGACAGCCTCAAGGCCGGCCACACCGATGACAACGTGCCGCCGCCATTGCAGGTGATCTTCCGCCCGAGCGTGCAGCCATACCTGATTTCGCTGTTCCGCCAGGACCCGGCGGCGGCGTTTGCCAAACTGAAAATGCCGGCGCTGATCATCCAGGGCAGCAACGACATCCAGGTCGGCGTCAACGATGCAAGGCAATTGAAGGCCGCCAAACCGGACGCCGAACTGGCGCTGATAGACGGCATGAACCACGTCATGCGCATCGTGCCCAATGACGTCAAACGGCAACTGGCCTCCTACAAAGACCCGAATTTGCCGCTGGCCGCCGAACTTGGCTCGCGCATCCTCGGGTTTATTGACGGACTTCGCGCCCGTTAAGCGCTGTTTACCCTCCAGTCCTGAACAAAACGGCCGATAAGCCTTTGTCGCCAGCGCAACGGCTGGTGACAAGCAGGGCATGGACAGGATCGCGCCGTTATGACTGATACCCAGGCTTCACCCGACACTACCGCTGAAAAAGACGCCCCCGCAGCGTCCGAGTTGCCATGGGCGGACGTCCACGTCGAGCACCACAAGATGCTCCGTCTGGCGCCGCTGCAAACCGATCGCAACACCGGTGGGCGACCGCTGCGTTTTGTCGAATTCGGTTACGCCGAACGCAACGCCAAAGACCGCAGCCTTATGCGCATGAACATCACCCTGCCCGGCCAGCGCGTGCGCAAGGAACAGAATCATCTGGACGTGTGGGTCGATCACACCACCAAAAGTGTGCATTTCGGGCCGGACAGCGGCATTCAGATTGAACCGATGAACCGTGGCATTGGCCGCTTCCTGGCCGCCCAAGGCATCAATTGGGCGAAGAAGCGCTGGTCGGGCTACAGCGTCGACGGCATGGACCTGAACAACAAGGACGCGCTGAACGAAGACACGCGCCTGCGCCGCGACCACTTCCTCAAGTCCCAGGGTTTTGAAGTGGTGTACGCCGACGCGCAGCATCTGAAGGGCAGCGTCAAATCGGCAACGGTCGGCGATCTGCTCGGCGAATGGAACACCGAGAAGCTGCAAGTGGTGGAAATCATCGAAGCCGCGCAGATGCTTCAGCAGGCCGAGCAAAACCTGGCCGAGCAGGAAGTGAGTCTGAAAAAGCACGAGGCAAAGGTCAGCAAGTACAAGCGTGAAGACGCCGGACTGCGCTTTACGATTACTTGTCTGGTGGCGTTTGCGGTGTTTCAGGCGGGGTTGTTGATCTGGATTGCGACACATCGCTAAAGGTCTGAGACCGAGGCGCGGCCATCGCGGGCAAGCCTCGCTCCCACGGGTTCCATGTCGTGCCCAAACCAGGTGGCACGCACAAATCCTGTGGGAGCGAGCTTCCTCGCGATAGCGCTCTAAAGTCAGACGCGAGCAGCGAACAACGCCTGATGATCACGGCACTGCTCGGCGCTCAACATGAACACGCCATGCCCGCCGCGCTCGAAATCGAGCCAGGCGAAGTCGACTTCCGGGTACAGCGCCTCGACGTGAACCTGGCTGTTGCCCACTTCGACGATCAGCAAGCCCTTCTCGGTCAGATGATTCGCCGCCTCGGCGAGCATGCGCCGCACCAGGTTCAAACCATCGTCACCACAGGCCAGGCCCAGTTCGGGCTCGTGCTGGTATTCGTCCGGCATGTCGGCGAAATCTTCCGCATCAACGTAAGGCGGGTTCGACACGATCAGGTCGAAGCGCTGACCGGGCAAACCATCAAAGCCATCGCCCTGAACGGTATAGACCCGCTCATCGACGCCATGACGCTCGATGTTCTGGTTGGCCACTTCCAGCGCTTCGAACGACAGGTCCGCCAGCACCACTTCGGCCTTCTGGAACTCATACGCACAGGCAATACCGATGCAGCCGGAACCGGTGCACAGGTCGAGAATGCGCGCAGGTTCGGCGCCCAGCCATGGCTCGAAACGTTTTTCGATCAACTCGCCAATCGGTGAACGCGGGATCAACACACGATCGTCGACGATGAATGACATGCCACAGAACCATGCCTCGCCCAGCAGGTAAGCGGTCGGAATGCGTTCTTCGATGCGGCGCTTGAGCAAGCGCTGCAGATTGACCAGCTCATCGTCTTCCAGCGCGCAGTCGAGGTAGCTGTCAGCAATTTCCCACGGCAAATGCAAGGCACCCAACACCAGTTGACGGGCTTCGTCCCAGGCGTTGTCGCTGCCATGGCCGAAAAACAGATCCTCCCCATGGAAGCGGCTGACGGCCCAACGAATATGGTCACGCAGGGTACGAAGTCGGGAAGTGATCACGGGGGCAGCTCCAAATAAACGACTGGCGATTCTACCAGCCAAAACGCGCCACGACGACGAAGGAAAAACACCGGCTCAGATGTAGGATTTTTCTATTTTTTGGGCTGGCTATTGAACAAAACGGCGCTATTGACAAGGCTGCGAGCCAGTAACGGCGGTGCCTACGATGGTAGCGATTCACAGAAGCGCTCAGCCAGAGGAGAATGTCGCAAAAGCCCCACTCCAAGGAGCCCCAGAATGTCCGTTCCAAAAACGATGTTTCAACTCAGCGGCCGCGGTTACGCAGCAGCCAATCTGGGTCATGCGACCCTTGTCATCATCGATGCCCAAAAAGAATACCTCAGTGGCCCGCTGGCCCTGAGCGGCATGGATGCTGCCGTCGCGAACATCAAGCAACTGGTCGGCGCCGCCCGTGCGGCTGGCCGGCCGATTGTGCACGTGCGCCACCTCGGCACTGTCGGCGGCCTGTTTGACCCACAGGGCGAACGCGGGGAATTCATTCCGGGCCTTGAGCCACAGGGCGACGAAACCATCATCGGCAAACTGTTGCCGAGCGCCTTTCATGGCACCGAACTGTACGACCGTTTGCAGAATCTCGGCTCGCTGGACTTGATTGTCTGCGGTTTCATGAGCCACTCCAGCGTCAGCACCACGGTGCGCGCGGCGAAGAACCTGGGATTCCGTTGCACGCTGGTGGAAGACGCCTGCGCCACGCGCGACCTGCCCTACAAAGGCGCGGTGTTGAGTGCCGAGCACGTTCAGCAGACCGAAATGGCGATCATGGCGGACAACTTCGCCACCCTCGCGCTGACCCACGATCTGATCTGATCGACCTTCGATGAGCGGTCAACACCGCCGCTCATCCGCAAAAGCCTCTCATTTGCTGCAATTGTCTTAGCCTCAGGAACATCCCGGTCAACTCCCGGTCGAAGGGCCGATACCCATTGAGGAAGGTCGGAATGAAGTTATCCGATGGTTTTGACGCACGCCGCCTGCGGCCCAAAGGCCAAAGCAACTGGCGATTTCGATTCGGCGCAGCGTTTGCTGCCTTGCTGGCCACCTGCGGTGTGTTGCTGGCGATGGCCGGCGCCGCAAGCCTGCTGGGCCGCCCGCCCGCCCTCGGCGAATTGAACGCCAGCCCCTTGGGCTCGGCGATAATTTTGGTGGTTGGCCTGTTCGTGCTGTACATCGGCGTGTGGTTGTGGCGCCGCTGCCGTCGCCGCTCGCGCCAATCGCGAGAACTGAACATGTCCCCGCACCTGATGAAAAAACACGACTGAATCGGGGCCCGCCTGTTTGACGGGCCCAATAGTTATGGATAGCGCCTGGACTTGGGTAAACTGGCCGACCTTCGCGGAGGCTGACATGCAAGACGACGATTTTTCCCTGTTCAAGAGTGCGATCCAAGGCGTCAAGCCGATCAAGCACGATCGCGCCGAAACCGGCAAACCCAAGGCCGACCGCGCGCAAATCGCCAAACTGCGCCAAGCCGCTACCGTGCGCACCAATGCCACCACTGTCGACGGCCTGTCCGACCAGTTTGTAATTGACGTCGGCCCTGAAGACGAATTGATGTGGGCGCGTGACGGCGTGCAGGAAAGCCAGATGCGCAAGCTCAAAGTCGGCCAGATCCCCTTCGAAGGCAGCCTCGACCTGCATGGCATGAGCGTGGAAAAGGCCCGGGAAACCCTTTGGGCATTTCTTGCTGAAGCGACCAAATTCGAAATCCGCTGCGTGCGCGTCACCCATGGCAAAGCCGTGCGTCTGGACGGCAAGCGACCGATGATCAAAAGTCACGTCAACACCTGGCTGCGCCAGCATTCCCAGGTGCTCGGGTTCACCTCTTGCCAGGCGAAACATGGCGGCGCCGGAGCGGTGTATGTGATGCTCAAACGAACCATGATGGAAGGTCGCGACGAGTAAAGCTGTCGCTTCAAGCTTGCAGCGCCGTGTTTGCCACCGTACCCTTGCCCTTTGCGAAAATCCCCACAGGTAGTTTCATGTCCCTGGAACAGAATTACACCGCGATTCTAAAGGGGTAAGGCAAAGTAACAATAGTCAATGAAATCGGGCACTTGCTTACTTAGGCGTACCCGGTTTTAACCTCCTATGAATTTATTCGACGGCGTGATCCAGAAAAAATGGAGTCTGCATGAAGGTTGGGCATATTTTTCTACTTCTTCTATTTGCGGTAGGTATGGGGTTCGGTCAACTGCTACTCAAGTATTCAGCTCTGCGCCAAGTCCCTGCCCCTGAGCAGGGCCTGGCCCCCCGATTACTGACAATGGTTTTTGATTGGCCATTCATGCTAGGTGCCGGATGGTATGCACTTATGCTGGTTTACTGGGTCTGGCTGCTGACTTTCCTGCCATTATCAAAAGCTTATCCTTTTACACTTGTAAGCTTGGCAGTGGCAGCTGTTGGCAGCTCTATTTTTTTTCAGGAGCAACTCTCTGCTCGTTTTGGACTGGGTCTTCTGGTAATTGCTTGTGGACTCCTGTTAGTCGCGGCGGATTAAATCATGCAAAATATTAAAAGAAATGACCTTTGGGTAGTTATTGCCGCCTTTGAAGAAGGAACCGTAATAGCAGAGACCGTTTCAACTTTAATGAGGTTCGTAAGCAATATTGTGGTTGTGGATGACTGCTCTCGCGATCGTACTTCCACAATAGCTCTATCCGCTGGCGCGCACGTTTTATCCCACCCGATCAACCTAGGCCAAGGTGCTGCACTGCAAACTGGAATTACTTACGCGTTACAACAAGGCGCCGAACATATTGTTACTTTTGATGCCGACGGCCAGCATGACGCGAGAGAGATCGGGCCTATGCTTGATGCGCTGATAGAAAGTAAAGCCGATCTGGTTTTAGGAAGTAGATTCCTAGGAAAAACAAAAAACATCTCGAAAAGTCGCAGATTACTTCTCAGCGCGGCACTATTTTACACTCGAATAACAGCGCGCATAAAAATTACAGATGTCCATAATGGCTTCCGTATTCTTACCCGCAAATTTTGCGAGTCGTTTGAATTTCAACAAAATCGTATGGCTCACGCCTCAGAAATTCTGGACTATATTGCCGCACATCGAACACCGTTCATCGAATTCCCGGTAACCATATCCTACACTGAATACTCAATGCGTAAGGGTCAAAAGAGCATCAACGCAATTCGCATATTAATGGAGCTGTTAATGGGGAGGATATCTAAGTGATCTTTAATATATTTCTTGCGGCCGTGTTTTTATTTATGGCCGTATACATCTTTGTATTCATCAAGCACCCTTTCATTCGCGCTTTTCTATGCAGCGCATACTTAGCAGCAATTTATTTTGTATGGGACCCCGAGATAACTACAACTATCGCGCACTACTTTGGAATCGGGCGAGGCCTTGATTTTTTCTTAATCCTGCTGTCTGTAACTATCGTCAATGCCTTAGTGCTAGTTCTTCGTCACCTTCACGTACAACAGCGACAGCTGACGAATCTCGCTAGAAAATTTGCGCTACACAACGTAAAAGTACGGACACATCAAGAATAGTAAGCGAATTTCTATGACACTTCTTGTCAGTTTTTTTCGACGAATGGCTCTTGGCTATTGGTTGGCAGCAGCACTAACCACGTTTTTCATCGTTATGTCTCTCGATCTCGGCCAAGAGCATACGGTGTATCGTATGACAGTCACCCCAGTCGGGGAAGGTGACGTGCGATTGGTATTTTTCGGAAAAAGTTACGAGCAGTACCTCACCGAAAGAAAAATCGATATACCGGATACCGGTTGGAAAGTTACTGTTTTGACTGATGCAACAATCCTACAATCTGAGAAAGATACAGGACCGGTTACTATCACTACTGAAGAGGAGCCTGTTCGTCTATGGCTCCTCCGCCATCCGCAAGGCGGTACAGCCGCCATAAGCAATGAAGCCGGTGAGACCAAAAAGGTATCACTATATGGAGCTACTGAATCATTTTGGCCATTAGTAGTTGGAGGCCCAGAGTCGAGTTTACCCTATTCAACTAAGTCACCAATCTATCAACCGTACTGGATCACTGCCTCGATTCTAATATTCTTCCTGCTATCTTTTTTAGCCCTGCGAATCAACGAGACACAAGAACGGGCAAAATCAAATACTTCACGGCCTCGCCGATGGGAAATAGCGGCCGTAGCACTACCTTTAATATTGTCAACAACAATAACGCTCATAGCATTCTTCCCTGGTAACGTGAGTTATGACGGCTCCTTGCAATGGGTACAGGCCATATCACGCGGCGAGTTAACTCCAACAATAGGTTACCCAACCACCTATTTCATGCGCCTGTTCACTTATTTCAGCAATTCTCCACTGACGCTACTCGTGATGCAAAGTATATTTGCAGCCTTAGGTGTTGCTTTGGTTCTGCACGAAATTAGACACAGAAATGTTCCATTTTTATGGATATTCCTCACCACTCTGGCTATATCGGCAACACCGCAATACCCAACATTCTTCACCAGTCTCGGAAAAGATCCTCTGTGCACAGTAGGAATGTTATTTTTTGTTTGGACGCTATTGGTGTTATTTCGGCACCCTGCCAAATCAAAACCTTCTTTCTACACATTATCGGTGTTAATTATCTCAGGCGCATTCGCTGGATTAATGCGATTCAATGCTCTGCCAGTTTTTTTGATGGTCACATTACTCGCACTCGCCGTGCTTTATTTTAGGAGTCGAGACAGACGATTGGCAATAGCGGGGGTACTGTTTATCCTACTTGTTTTCGCCCTGCCAAAAGCTCTCACAACAATGGCGCATCAAGAAAACTATGAGCACAACCAGAATCCGGCCGAGCTAGCTATCGAGGGGCTACCGCTTGGAACCTTCGCCACTGCGTACATTTATCACTTATTCAGCGCCGCGGTAGCCCACGGCACAACAATTCCTGTTGAAGATGCTGCGCTATTTTATTCTATCGCCCCGCGTGAGGCGTGGACTATTTACAATTGCAGCATGACCGACACAACATTTACCGGAGTAAACAACGGTTTACTCCTTAAACCGCTACAGTATGCAGATTACTTAAAAACCAACCAAGTTGAGATGTTCTACTCGGTAGCCCGCTTGATATTCCTTCACCCGGAACTTTTACTCGAGCGTCAGACGTGCATCACCAAGGTAATTTGGCATATCGGGTTTGGTCAAATACCATTTCAGACCACAGCAACGTTAGGGTATGACATCGTTGACAGTCGATTTTCTGCACTAGCGGGCAATAGCACAAGTATTTTCCCTAAGCTCCGCGAGGTGCTCGAAGGATATAAAAAATGGACTGAGGGACAGTACTGGTTCTGGCTTTTCTGGAGACCCGCCCTATTCCTGGGAGTAGGTTTCTTTATTCTTGGAGTTTACGTTACCAAGAGAAAAGACCCTGAAATATTCCTCATCGCTCTAGTTCCACTAATTTCGATATTGCTACTATTGCTAATTATCCCTTTCCCTGCATACCGTTACATTTACCCATCAGTATTTTTATTGACACTTCTTGGAACCTTGGCATTCTCCCGGGCGCCTCAAAAAAACTCAACTCACTTAATGAGCGATAACTCTCTGACATAAGCCTGGCATGCTGCAAATGCAAGCATTCCCCTATCGCCATCGTCGGTGATGGCGACAATTCTTTGGGCATGCGCTGCGTCAAGTCGGGCGCGCGCTCCTCCATGAACCACGCCGACGGCTGCGGTGCCGGCTGGCATTGAGTAGCCACTGGCTGGATCCGTCGCTTCGAGAAGGACTGACAGCCGCAAATCAGAAGTGGCAAGCGAGCCTGATTGGTTTGAGCATCGCTCAGCGCCTGAACCATGCCTCCGACAGACACGCATACTGCGGCTGCTCCAGCAGCTCGGGATGATTGATCAGGTCCAGGCCCAACGCTTCGCCGCACGCAGCGTAGTTGGGTCGCCCGGTTACCTGAATCAGGCCCCGGCACGGTACTTGAGCCTGTCCCCGGCTACCGTGTTGCCTAGGTCTGCCCTGCCCTCGTATTTCTTCTGGGCGGCGGTTGGCCCCAAATCTCACGCAAATAGACCAATTGACCTGACTCATGGCCGATCTGGGCAATAAAGGCGGCGACGCGTTCGGTGCCCACGATCTGATATCGGCCCATGGCCACATTCAAGACAGGTGCAAAAACGCCGGCTTTCGCGCCGGCGTTCGGGAGGACCTGCAGCAGTCGCTGCGCGGTTACAGATATGCTTTTCTCCAGACAAAAGACCGCATGGCGATACTGACCCAATCTCGAAAGCTATAAAATGCCTTCAATGCTCGCTGTGGCTAATCAGCCTGATCAAAGCACGGTGCGATGGACGATCAGCGTTACGCCGAGCTTTTCCCGAATCCACCTACTCCACCTACTCCGCGACGCCGCTGTTCGGCGGCACGCGCAGACATGGATGGACAGCCGGGAAGTCGTCGGGGAACCCGGAAAAACTACCGAATATCCCTCACCCTTTATTGGATGCCGCACCTTGCACTGCTCCCGATCGATCAAATTAGTTCGGCGATGATTCGGAAAATCGTCGGCGAGACGAAGTGGAAATCGTCGAGAGTGAAGCGGTCGGCGATCCAGCGCCTGCACACCATGTTTGAATGCGCGGTGAATGACGAGCCGATCACACGGAACCCCGTGGGCTCGATCGAGCTGTCGGCAAAAGCGACGAAACCAGTGGCCCCGTTCACAGTGGTAGAGGCGGATGTAATCATCGGGCACCTATATAAGGTGCTGACCGGTTCGATGCAGGTTTACGCGGCCTACTTCGAGTTCGCGTTTTACACCGACATGCGGCCAGGGGAGATAGCAGCGCTGCGCTGGGAAGAGGTGAATACCTAGGGGCGTGTCGCCAACGTGTGCAGAATCGTGTCGGACTACAAGATCGAGGAGCGAATGAAAACCCGCGAGACGCGGCGGGTCATGCTGAACATCAGGGCCAGACGGCAATACAACTGCCGGCACACTTACGCTACCATGTGCCTAATGGCAGGCATGAACCTCGGGTTCATTGCGAATCAGCTCGGCCACAGCGTGCAAATGCTGCTGACGACATACGCCCGGTGGATCAACTCCAGTGAAGACTGGAGCGAAGTCGGGAAGCTGGAGCAAAGCCTGATTGGTACAAAATTGGTACAGACAGAAACCGTACCCCTCTAGAACCCATACGGAATAAAGCTCTGTGACATTGGAACAGAATTACACCGCGATTCTCGGCCAACTGGGCGAGGACGTTTCCCGCGAGGGCCTGCTCGACACGCCAAAGCGTGCCGCCAAAGCCATGCAGTACCTTTGCCGCGGCTACGAGCAAACACTGGAAGAAGTCACCAACGGTGCCTTGTTCAGCTCCGACAACAGCGAAATGGTCCTGGTCAAGGACATCGAGCTCTACTCGTTGTGCGAACACCACTTGCTGCCGTTCATTGGCAAGGCGCACGTCGCCTACATCCCGAGCGGCAAAGTGTTGGGCCTGTCGAAAGTCGCGCGGATCGTCGATATGTATGCGCGCCGCCTGCAGATCCAGGAAAACCTCAGCCGCCAGATCGCCGACGCGGTCCAGCAAGTCACCGGCGCCCTGGGCGTTGCGGTGGTGATCGAGGCCAAGCACATGTGCATGATGATGCGCGGTGTGGAGAAACAGAATTCGTCGATGATCACTTCGGTGATGCTGGGTGAGTTCCGCGAAAACGCGGCGACCCGCAGCGAGTTTCTCAGCCTGATCAAGTAATCCGTTACACAAAGAAACCGGCATTCATCGCCGGTTTTTTTTCGCCTGCAAAAAATCAGGTAAGCTGCGCGCCTTCCGCTTGCCCCTGTGAGGCTTCAATCGTGTTCGTAAAAGCGCTGCGTGTCGGCCTCGGCCAACTGATCATCTTCATCGACTTCATCACTCGTCCTGGCAAGAAGCAGCGCCCCGCCGCCGCTCAAGCGCAGGTTGAAGCCGCCGCCAGGGACCTGACCCTGTATCAGTTCCACGCCTGCCCGTTCTGCGTGAAAACCCGCCGCACCCTGCGCCGCTTGAACGTGCCGGTGGCGTTGCGCGATGCGAAGAACAACGAACTGGATCGCCAGACGCTGCTGGAGCAAGGCGGCAAGATCAAAGTGCCGTGCCTGCGCATTGAAGAGAATGGGCAGACTACGTGGATGTATGAATCCAAGGTGATCATTGATTACCTGGATAAGCGATTTGCGGCGGTCTGATGGATTTGCGGTGCCTTGACTGACGCCTTCGCGAGCAAGCCCGCTCCCACAGGTGATCAGTGTTGACCACAGATTGCCCTCACCACACAAAACTACTGTGGGAGCGGGCTTGCTCGCGAAGAGGCCCACCCAGACACCGCAACTTCAGACAAAAATAAACCGGCCCTCGCGCCGGTTTATTCATTTCTGCCCTCCGCATACGCGGCCAATCGCTTGAGCCCTTCGTCCAGCCGCGCCGGATCAATGTGACTGAAGTTCAGCCGCAGATGCCCTGGATGGTTGTCGGATTCTGGAAAGAACGATTCCCCCGAGCAACAGGCGGGTGTCCACAGGTGACCGAGTTCGTTGTGCTCGAATGTGGCAGCGGGCTTGCTCGCGAAGGCTCGCTTGCAAGCGATATATCCCTATCGCCAAACTTTTCGTCGACAAAACCAAAAACATTATTTGCATTCTTTGTATACAAAAGCATAATCCACTGCGTGCGAGTTTCTGACCACCCGGTCAACAAATTAGCAAATGCCTCAAAGGGCTGCTGCCACCCTCATGGGTCCGGCCCTGGAAATAAAAATAAAACTCTTGAGGAGTATTCGCTGTGGAAAGCCGCAAATCCGAAGCCCCGTCGCTGGAACTCTCGCCGCCGTTACGCAACGGCTTGCTGGAACGCCTCTTCAAACTCACCTTGCACGGCACCACGGTGAAGACCGAGCTGATCGCCGGTCTGACAACCTTCATCACCATGGCCTACATCATCTTCGTTAACCCGAACATCATGGCCGACGCCGGGATCGATCACGGCGCCGCGTTCGTCGCCACCTGCATCGCCGCCGCGCTGGGCTGCCTGCTGATGGGCCTGTACGCCAACTGGCCGGTCGGCCTGGCGCCGGGCATGGGCTTGAACGCCTTTTTCACCTACACCGTGGTCGGCACCATGGGCTACAACTGGGAAACCGCCCTCGGCGCGGTGTTTGTTTCCGGGGTGTTGTTCATGATCCTGACCTTCTCGCGTATTCGCGAATGGCTGCTCAACAGCATCCCGGTGAGCTTGCGCTTCGCCATGGGCGCTGGTGTCGGACTGTTTCTGGGGATCATCGGCCTGAAAACGGCGGGGATCATCGTTGCCAGCCCGGCCACGTTGATCAAGCTCGGCAACCTGCGTGAACCAGGTCCCCTCCTCGCCGCCATCTGCTTCCTGATGATCGCCGTGCTCAGCTACCACAAAGTGTTCGGCGCGATTCTTATCAGCATCATTACCGTGACCCTGGCGGGTTGGGGCCTGGGCCTTGTTCACTACGAAGGCATCATGTCTGCCCCGCCAAGCCTGGCGCCGACCTGGATGGCGATGAACATCGCCGGCGTATTCAACGTCAGCATGATCAGCGTGGTGCTGGCCTTCCTCTTCGTGCACATGTTCGACACGGCCGGCACCTTGATGGGCGTCGCCCAGCGCGCCAATCTGGTGAACGCCGACGGCCGGATCGAAAACCTTTCGCGCGCGATGAAAGCCGACAGTGCTTCCAGCGTATTCGGGGCGATGGTCGGTGTTCCGCCAGTCACCAGCTACGTGGAAAGTGCCGCCGGTGTCGCTGCGGGGGGTCGCACTGGTCTCACCGCCGTGACGGTCGGCGTGCTATTTATTGCGGCGATGTTCTTCGCACCGCTGGCAGGCATGATCCCCGCTTATGCCACCGCCGGCGCGCTGATTTATGTGGCGATGCTGATGATGGGCGGCATGAAGCACATCGAATGGGACGAAGCGACCGACAGCATCCCGGCGATCGTTACCGCGATCATGATGCCGCTGACCTTCTCGGTCGCTGACGGCATCGCGCTGGGCTTTATCACCTACGTGGTGTTGAAGGCTTTCACCGGTAGGCACAAGGAAATTTCCGTCAGCCTGTGGGTACTGTGCGCGATCTTCATCGCCAAGTTCATTTTCTTGTAAGCGTTACGCCGTACACGTTTCAAAACAGCCTCACCCCGTCGGGTGGGGCTTTTGCACAAATGGAGGAAAACAATGAGTCTGGAAACCTGGCTGCTGTTCAGCGGCGCTGCGCTGGTGGTCATCCTGATCCCGGGGCCCCTGTCGTTGCTGATGATCAGCAACAGTCTGAATTACGGTTTACGCCGTTCTTACCCGGCATTTCTCGGCGGGGTGATTGCTTCGATCTGCCTGCTCAGCGCTTCGGCGTTGGGTCTGGGTGCGCTGTTGCTGGCGTCGGAACAGCTGTTCAGCGCGCTGAAGATTGTCGGCGCGCTGTACCTGTTCTACCTCGCCTGGCAGAGCTGGCAGCAGTCGCGCCAGCCTTCTGTAGGCGCTGAAGTGCCCCAGGCGGCGCCAGTGCCACGCTTTCGCGCCCTGTTCGGGCGCGCGTTTGTGTTGGGCGCGAGCAACCCGAAGGACATTCTGTTCTTTGCCGCGTTTCTGCCGCAGTTTCTGAGTGCCGAACAACCCTTCCTGCCGCAGTTGCTGGTGATGATTGCAACGTGGACCGTGCTGGATCTGTTGTGCAAATTGGCCTACGGGCTCGGTGCACATGGCGCCGCGCGGTATCTGCGCAGCGGCAAGGGGCAGAGTTGGTTTAACCGGGTGAGTGCGGCGTTGTTCGGCGGTGCGGGTGCGGCGTCGTTGTTGAGCCGCTAAGAGCAAAAGCTTCGTCGGAACGCCGCCCGGAGCAAGCCCGCCCCCACATTGGAAGGCATTCCCCGGTGGAAGCGGGCTCGCTCGCGAAGGCGTCATCCGCAACACCACTTTGCTCGAGACAAAAAAAGCCCGCAGTGTGAGCGGGCGAAAGACCAAAGAAGCTATATGCGCAGTCGCTTCCCCGTGGGGCAGCTGCTTGGGGGATCAGCTGCCGCGATACGTGGAATAGCTGTACGGCGAAATCAGCAACGGCACATGGTAGTGATCCTGTTCCGCAGAAATGCCGAAACGCAGCACCACTACGTCCAGAAACGCAGGCTCCGGCAGCTGGACGCCACGAGCGCGGTAGTAATCGCCCGCATGAAACTGAACCTGATAGACCCCGGAACGGTAGTCATCGCCTTGCAACAGCGGCGCATCGACACGGCCGTCGCTGTTGGTGATCGCGCTGGCGACCAATTCCAGCTGCGAGCCTTCAACGCGGTACAACTCGACCTTGATCGAGCTGCCCGGGCAACCGTGTGCAGCGTCCAAAACGTGTGTAGTCAAACGTCCCATTGATTCTGCGCGCCTGGCTGCACAAGCAGTCAGGCCTCGCGCCTCCCGAAGTCAGTTGAAAAGGAGACCGCACCGATTCGGAGCACGAAACGCTGCGGCGAGCGACTGATTAAGACACTTTTAAAAAAAATTGTACACAATAAAAACGACATTTTTGCCGTCAATACCGTCCTTGGCCGTTTGAAAGTGAAACTGAGACTAAACCACAGGTTCAACGGGCCTTTCGTTCATTAGCTGACCAACCGGGCAGATTTCTTGCAATAGCATGGGCAGATGACAGCTCATCAAAAATGCAAAAAAACAGGCTTACAAAGTGAATATAAAGTTGTATACAATCAGCCCATCGCCGTGACGCCAGCCTGTCATCTCACCCCCAGGCCGCCACGCAAATCTGTCAACGAATAAGAAGGAAGACTGCAGTGAGCGCTGACTACCCACGCGACCTGATCGGTTACGGCAGTAACCCTCCTCACCCACACTGGCCCGGCAATGCGCGCATCGCCTTGTCCTTCGTACTCAATTACGAAGAGGGCGGCGAGCGCAATATCCTGCACGGCGATAAAGAATCCGAAGCCTTCCTGTCCGAAATGGTCTCGGCGCAGCCGCTGCAAGGCGCGCGCAACATGAGCATGGAATCCCTTTACGAGTATGGCAGCCGTGCCGGGGTGTGGCGGGTGCTGAAACTGTTCAAGGAATTCGACATTCCGCTGACCATCTTCGCCGTGGCCATGGCCGCCCAGCGTCACCCGGACGTGATCCGCGCGATGGTCGATGCCGGCCACGAGATCTGCAGTCACGGTTACCGCTGGATCGACTACCAGTACATGGACGAAGCGCAGGAACGCGAGCACATGCTCGAAGCGATCCGCGTCCTCACCGAAATCACCGGCGAGCGCCCACTGGGCTGGTACACCGGCCGCACTGGCCCGAACACCCGCCGGCTGGTCATGGAAGAAGGCGGTTTCCTCTACGACTGCGACACCTACGACGATGACCTGCCCTACTGGGAACCGAACAACCCGACCGGCAAGCCGCACCTGGTGATCCCGTACACGCTGGACACCAACGACATGCGCTTCACCCAGGTCCAGGGTTTCAACAAGGGCGACGACTTCTTCGAATACCTCAAAGACGCTTTCGACGTGTTGTACGCCGAAGGCGCCGAAGCGCCGAAGATGCTGTCTATCGGCCTGCATTGCCGCTTGATTGGCCGTCCGGCGCGTCTGGCTTCACTGAAGCGCTTTATCGAATACGCTAAAAGTCATGAACAGGTGTGGTTCAGCCGGCGCGTCGACATCGCCCGCCACTGGCACGAAACCCACCCGTACCCAGGGGCCGCCCAATGAGCACCTTTCAAACATTGAAGCCGTCGACCCTGAGCCGCGATGCGTTTGTCGCAGCCTTCGCCGACATCTACGAACATTCGCCATGGGTGGCCGAAAAGGCTTTCGACCTGGGCCAGGACGCGTCGATTGACGAGATCGAAACCCTGCACCAGCGCATGAGCGACATCCTGTTGAGCGCCGATCACACCAGCCAGCTGGCCTTGATCAACGCTCACCCGGACCTGGCCGGCAAAGCCGCCGTCCAGGGCCAACTGACCGAAGCCAGCACGAATGAACAAGCGGGCGCCGGTATTCACCAATGCTCGAGCGATGAGTTCCAGCGCTTCACCGAGCTGAACGACGCCTACAAGGCCAAGTTCAAGTTTCCCTTCATCATGGCGGTAAAAGGCAGCAACCGGCATCAGATCCTCGCGGCGTTCGAAACGCGCATTCACAACTCGGCAGATACCGAATTCAAATGCGCGCTGGCAGAGATCAACAAGATCGCCCTGTTCCGTTTACTGACCCTATAGCGAGCTTGGCCCGAGCGACACTGAACGCATACATCGCCCAGGGCCCTGCAAGCATCCCAAGCCAACTAATTAAAGGCAGACAAGAAGAATGAAAGCTTACGCCGTACCTTTCGAGAAGTTCGTCAACCTGGCCGACGCCCGCCTGGGCACCAAAATCATCTCGGTCACCGATGACTGGTTTGCAGACGCCAACCGTCTGTTCCAACCGACCCCGGCCGTTTGGAAGGAGGGCGTGTTCGATGACAACGGCAAGTGGATGGACGGCTGGGAGTCGCGCCGCAAGCGCTTTGAAGGCTACGACAGCGCCGTGATCCGCCTGGGCGTACCGGGTTCGATCAAAGGCGTGGACATCGACACTTCATTCTTCACCGGCAACTTCCCGCCTTCGGCTTCCCTGGAAGCCTGTTTCCTGGCGGAAGGCGAACCGACCGAAAACACCCAGTGGGTTGAAGTACTGTCGGCCGTCGAGCTGCAAGGCAACAGTCACCACTTCCACGAAATCAACAACGACCAGGCGTTCAGCCACCTGCGTTTCAACATCTACCCGGATGGCGGCGTAGCGCGTCTGCGCGTGTACGGTGTGCCGCACCGCGACTGGTCGGCCGTGGGTGACAACGAGCAAGTCGACCTGGCCGCAGCCCTGAACGGTGGCCGCGCCCTAGCCTGCTCCGACGAACACTTCGGTCGCATGAGCAACATCCTCAACCCCGGCCGTGGCATCAACATGGGCGACGGCTGGGAAACCGCACGTCGTCGCACGCCGGGCAATGACTGGGTCATCGTCGCGCTGGGCCATCCGGGCGAGATCGAAAAAATCATCGTCGACACCCTGCACTTCAAAGGCAACTACCCGGACACCTGCTCGATCCAGGGCGCGTTCGTCAAGGGCGGCACTGACAGCCAGATCGAAACCCAATCGCTGTTCTGGCGCGAACTGCTGCCGGCGCAGAAACTGGAAATGCATGCCGAACACACCTTCGCCGAGCAGATCAAGGCGCTGGGCCCGATCACCCACATCCGCCTCAATGTGTTCCCGGATGGTGGCGTGAGTCGCTTGCGGGTATTGGGCAAGGTCGCTAAATAAGCGGTGTGCCCTTCGCGGGCAAGCCCGCTCCCACAGGGACTGCGGTGTACACAAAACCTGTGGGAGCTGGCTTGCCAGCGATAGCAATAGAACCAACAACACAGAATTCGGATAAGAGACCCGCATGCGCACATTGACGATTGAACCGCTGACCAAAGAAGCCTTCGCGCCTTTCGGTGACGTGATCGAAACCGACGGCAGCGATCACTTCATGATCAACAACGGTTCGACCATGCGCTTTCATAAACTGGCGACGGTGCAAACCGCCACGCCAGAAGACCACGCGATCATCAGCATCTTCCGCGCCGATGCGCAGGACATGCCGTTGACTGTCAGCATGCTGGAGCGTCACCCGCTGGGCAGCCAGGCTTTCATCCCGCTGCTCGGCAACCCTTTTCTGATCGTGGTCGCGCCCCTTGGCGATGAACCTGTATCAGGCTTGGTCCGCGCCTTCGTCACCAACGGCAGGCAGGGCATCAATTACCATCGCGGCGTTTGGCACCATCCGGTGCTGACGATCGAAAAGCGGGATGACTTCCTGGTGGTTGATCGCAGTGGCACAGGCAATAACTGCGATGAGCATTTTTTCAAAGAGGATGAGCGTTTGATCCTCGCCCCCCACCAATAAGAGAAGGTCTGATCACTCGACAACAGAGTGACAGGCGAGAGGTAAAGACTGTGGAAGCACATCTGTTCGAATGGCTGAACCTTAGCGTGCGCTGGGTTCACATGATTACTGGCGTGGCCTGGATCGGTGCGTCGTTCTATTTCGTCTGGCTGGAAAACAACCTCAATCGGGTCAACCCGAAAAGCGGTCTGGCGGGCGATCTGTGGGCGATCCACGGCGGCGGTATCTATCACCTGGAAAAATACAAACTGGCTCCGCCGACCATGCCGGACAACCTGCACTGGTTCAAATGGGAAGCCTATTTCACCTGGATGTCGGGGATCGCGCTGCTGTGCGTGGTGTTCTACTCCAACCCGACGCTGTACCTGCTGGCACCGGGCAGCAGCCTGAGCGGCCCGGAAGGCGTGGCCATCGGTATCGGCTCGCTGTTCATCGGCTGGTTCGTCTACTCCTTCCTCTGCGACTCGGCCCTGGGCAAACGCCCTGCCCTGCTCGGCGGCATCCTGTTCGTGCTGATCATTGCGGCCGCTTACGGCTTCAGCAAAGTGTTCAGCGGTCGTGGTGCGTACCTGCACGTCGGCGCGATCATCGGCACGACCATGGTCGGCAACGTGTTCCGCATCATCATGCCGGCGCAACGTGCACTGGTGGCGGCGATTGCCGAGAACCGCACGCCGGACCCGGCACTGCCGGCCAAAGGCTTGCTGCGTTCGCGTCACAACAACTACTTCACCTTGCCAGTGCTGTTCATCATGATCAGCAACCACTTCCCGAGCACCTACGGCAGCCAATACAACTGGCTGATCCTGGCCGGGATCGCGGTGCTGGCGGTGTTGGTGCGTCACTACTTCAACACCCGTCATGACAGCCAAAAGTTTGCCTGGACACTGCCCGTGGCAGCGGTCGGCATGATCAGCCTGGCGTATGTGACCGGGCCTGCGCCGATGTCGACCGCCCCTGAAGTGGCCAAGGCCATCGAGTACCAACCGTTGCCGGAAACGGCCGTGGGGGGTGGCGCCAAACCCGAAGCGGCGAAGCCTGCCGCGCCTGCCGCCGCACCGGCCCAGGCGTCCAGCCAGGGCCCGGCATTCGACAAGGTGCACAGCGTGATTCAGGAACGTTGCGCGGTGTGCCACTCGGCGAAACCGACCAGCCCGTTGTTCAGCGTGGCACCGGCCGGTGTGATGTTCGATACCCCGGATCAGATCCGCCAGAACGCCCCGCGGATCCAGGCGCAAGCCGTCGCCAGCCAGATCATGCCACTGGGCAACATCACCCAGATGACCCAGCAAGAGCGTGACTTGATCGGTGCCTGGATCAACCAGGGAGCCCGGACCAACTAAGCAAGACGCCTTTGTGGCGGTTGGGCCTGTATGGCTGACGGGCTTGTGTGCTGAGACGGACTGCTGTGGTGAGAGGGCTTTCTGTGGTGAGACGGCCTGCTGTGGTGAGAGGGCCTGCTGTGGTGAGAGGGCTTTCTGTGGCGAGGGGGCTTGCCCCCGTTGGGCTGCGAAGCAGCCCTAAACTCAACAATCGCGCTCCGTCTGGAGGAACGCATTCGTTGGTTTTACGACCGCTTCGCGCTCGAACGGGGGCAAGCCCCCTCGCCACAGCGGGCCGTCTCACCACAGCAAGCTCCCTAACCAGAGCAAGCCCCTCGCCAGAGGCCCGCTCCCACAGGGTTGCCTGTTGCAAAAAATCACAAGAATAAAAAGATCCGAGGTGTTGCATGTCCGAGCTATCCGAAGCGCGCATCCCCGACGCACCCGCCATTCAGCGTTTGCCCCTTTTGCAACTGATCCTGGTCGGTCTGCAACATGTTCTGCTGATGTACGGTGGCGCCATCGCGGTGCCGCTGATCATCGGACAGGCCGCCGGCCTGAGTCGTGAAGAAATCGCCTTCCTGATCAACGCCGACCTGCTCGTGGCCGGCATCGCCACCATCGTGCAATCGCTGGGCATCGGCCCGCTGGGCATTCGCATGCCGGTGATGATGGGCGCCAGTTTTGCCGCCGTCGGCAGCATGGTCGCCATGGCCGGGATGCCGGGGATCGGCTTGCAAGGGATCTTCGGCGCGACCATCGCCGCCGGTTTCTTCGGCATGCTCATCGCGCCGTTCATGTCCAAAGTCGTGCGCTTCTTCCCGCCGCTGGTGACCGGCACGGTCATCACCTCGATCGGTTTGTCGCTGTTCCCGGTGGCCGTCAATTGGGCGGGCGGCGGTGCCGGCGCCGCTCAATTCGGCTCCCCCATTTACCTGGCCATTGCTGCACTGGTGCTGGTCAGCATTTTGTTGGTGCACCGCTTCATGCGCGGTTTCTGGGTCAACATTTCCGTGTTGATCGGCATGTGCCTGGGCTACGTCGTCTGCGGTTTGATCGGCATGGTCGACCTCAGCGGCATGGCTCAGGCGCCGTGGTTGCAGATCGTCACCCCGCTGCATTTCGGCATGCCGACGTTCGACCTCGCACCGATCCTGTCGATGTGCCTGGTGGTGGTGATCATCTTCGTCGAGTCCACCGGAATGTTCCTCGCGCTGGGCAAAATCACCGATCAGGAGGTCTGCCCACGCATGCTACGTCGCGGCTTGCTGTGTGACGCCGCCGCGTCGTTCTTCGCCGGTTTCTTCAACACCTTCACTCACTCTTCCTTTGCCCAGAACATCGGCCTGGTGCAGATGACCGGCGTGCGTTGCCGCTCGGTGACCATCGTCGCCGGCGGGTTGCTGGTGGTGTTGAGCCTGTTGCCGAAAGCGGCATTTCTGGTGGCGTCGATTCCACCTGCCGTGCTCGGCGGCGCGGCCATTGCGATGTTTGGCATGGTCGCCGCCACCGGCATCAAGATTCTTCAGGAAGCCGACATCGGTGACCGTCGCAACCAGTTGCTGGTGGCGGTGAGCATCGGCATGGGCCTGATCCCGGTGGTGCGTCCGGAATTCTTCGCCCACCTGCCACTGTGGATGAGCCCGATCACCCACAGCGGCATCGCCATGGCGACTTTAAGTGCACTGGCGTTGAACCTGCTGTTCAACATTCTTGGCGGCAAGGAACGCGCGGCCATCAACGACTGCCGCGCCCACACGCACTAGCCCGAAAAACACAAAACCCCTTGTGGGAGCGGGCTTGCTCGCGAAGGCGCTGTGTCAGAAACACATAGTTCGACTGATACGACGCTTTCGCGAGCAAGCCCGCTCCCACAGGGTCAGCAACTGCCTGCCTCAACAATAAGAACAAGTGGGAGCAACAGATGGTTTTTACCGACTCAAGCCTGTCGTTGAACAACGACCGATCAACGGCCGACAGCCGTGCCCCAAACCTGTCGTCGGTGCGCTGTTGCGGGGCACTTGAGACCTGGCCAAGGAGTCAGTATTCTCCGCGGCCGCCTGAATCCGCTTTAAAAAAAAGCCCGGATTTAATTCCTGACCAGAACGCCAACTTATCCCGGCGCTGGACGGTACCAAGGCACTCCAAATCCCCTCTCGATCGACTGTTCTTGAGCAGCCGGGCGGGAGTTTTTTGGCTTTTTGAAAGCCTTGGCTCAGCTCTTGCTAACAGCAACAAAGCTGACCGGATGGATGACTTTTTACAGCAACAAGAAAAGGCGCCACACCAGAGCGCCGACCTTAAAAAAATAACGTGGAACCACCTACTTTTTGGGAGCAACCGAATGAAACGTACGTGCACCAGCCTGATGCTCGCGGGATCGTTACTGGCCGGTGGCCAAGCCATGGCCGGCGACTTGCTGCAATGGCAGAACAACAGCCTGACCTACCTCTATGGCAAGGACTTCAAGGTCAACCCGGCCATCCAGCAAACCGTCACCTTCGAGCATGCCGACGCGTGGAAATATGGGGATAACTTCTTCTTCGTCGACAAGATTTTCTACAACGGCAAGGACGACTACACCGTCGGCCCGAACACGTACTACGGCGAATTCCAGCCACGTATTTCCCTGGGCAAAGTCCTCGATCAGAAAATCGAATTCGGCCCGATCAAAGACGTGCTACTGGCGATGACCTATGAATTCGGTGAAGGCGATACCGAGGCCTACCTGATCGGTCCAGGCTTCGACCTGGCGATCCCGGGCTTCGACTACTTCCAGCTGAATTTCTATCAGCGTCACCCCGACAACGGCCGTGCGGGCAAAAACGTCTGGCAGATCACGCCGGTGTGGTCCTACACCATTCCGGTCGGCGACTCGAGCATCCTGATCGATGGTTACATGGACTGGGTGACGGACAACGACACCAACTCCAAAGGCGACTACCACGCCAACCTCCACTTCAACCCACAGGTCAAATACGACTTGGGCAAAGCGCTGAATTTCGGCGCCAAGCAGCTGTATGTCGGTGTCGAGTACGACTACTGGAAAGACAAGTACGGGATCGACGATACCCGTGCATTCACCACCAATCAGAACGTGACGAGCTTCCTGGTCAAGTTCCACTTCTGATGAATTGATTTGGTTGGCGTCTGCGAAGACGCCTTCGCGAGCAAGCCCGCTCCCACAGTAGATCTTTGTTGCGCTGAAGATTCCCTGTGGGAGCGGGCTTGCTCGCGAATAGCCACACCGCCAATCTCAAACCTGCGGCAACCCGAGAAACCGGCACAGCTCTTCACGCTTGGCCAACGCATCGCGGCGCCCCAAGTCAATCAATTCGCTGCAATACCCCGCCTCGAACAACAAATAACTCAACACCCCCGCCCCACTCGTCTTGGTCGCCCCCGGCCCGCGCAGGAACACGCGCAACGCCGCCGGCAATTCCCGGCGATGGCGCGCCGCAATCTCATCAATCGGCTGACTCGGCGAAATCACCAGCACCTCCACCGGCGCCACGCCCAGCGCGCGGGTCGGCGTGCCGGTGGGCATCAAATGGCTGAACTGATTCAAGCGCTGGAGCAACTCGATGTCGCTTTCCAGGCTGTCGATGAACGTGCTGTTGAGCATGTGGCCGCCGATCTGCGCCAGGGTCGGCTGTTGTCCGGTGTAGGTACGCTGCAACGGCTGCTGCGGGTCGACGCCGCGCGGGTTGCCGCTGACGCCCACCACCAGCACGCGACTGGCGCCCAGGTGCAGGGCCGGGCTGATCGGTGCTGACTGGCGCACCGCGCCATCGCCAAAATATTCCTCGCCGATTTTCACCGGCGCAAACAGCAGCGGAATGGCGGAACTGGCGAGCAAGTGCTCGACGCTCAACTGCGTCGGCACGCCGATCCGCCGATGACGCAACCAGGCGTCAATGGTGCCGCCGCCCTGATAGAACGTGACGGCCTGCCCGGACTCGTAGCCGAATGCGGTGACTGCCACCGCATGCAGCTGCTTCTGGGCAATCGACTCGGCGATGCCGGCCATGTGCAATTTGTCGTAGAGCAATCCGCGCAGCGGCGAACTGTTGAGCAAGGCCACCGGCACTTGCGCGCCGATCCCCAGCAGGCTGTGGCCGACAAAACGGCTGGCCTGGCTGATCACGCCGGGCCAGTCGCTGCGCAACACCAGATGGCTGCGAAAGCCTTGCCAGAACGCGGTCAGGCGCTCGATGGCCGCGCGAAAATCCATGGCCCCGCTGGCGAGGCTGACCGCGTTGATCGCCCCGGCCGAAGTGCCGACGATCACCGGGAACGGATTGGCCGCACCCAGCGGCAACAACTCGGCAATCGCCGCCAGCACACCCACCTGATACGCCGCCCGAGCCCCACCGCCGGAAAGAATCAACCCTGTAACCGGTTCAGCAGGACTCATCGCAACACTCCAGGATGCTTAAAGGGATCAACCGCGTTTTTTGTACAACTTGGGTTCGCCCGGCGGGCGGCTCTTGAAGCGGCGATGGGCCCAGAGGTATTGCTCGGGGCATTCGCGCAAGGCACTTTCGACCCACTGGTTGATGCGGATGCAATCGGCTTCTTCGGTTTCGCCGGGAAACCCGTCGAGCGGCGCGTGAATCGTCAGCCGATAGCCGCTGCCATCCGCCAGACGCTCTTGGGTGAACGGCACCACCAACGCCTTGCCCAGCCGGGCAAATTTGCTGGTGGCGGTAACGGTCGCGGCCTGAATGCCGAACAGCGGCACGAAAATACTTTGCTTGGCGCCGTAGTCCTGATCCGGCGCGTACCAGATCGCCCGCCCGGCGCGCAGCAGCTTGAGCATGCCGCGCACGTCATCGCGCTCCACCGCCAGCGAATCGAGGTTATGCCGCTCGCGGCCACGGCGCTGGATAAAGTCGAACAGCGGATTTTTGTGCTCGCGGTACATGCCATCGATGGTGTGCTGCTGGCCGAGCAACGCCGCGCCGATTTCCAGGGTGGTGAAATGCACCGCCATCAAAATCACGCCCTTGCCATCGCGCTGGGCTTTCTTCAGATGCTCCAGGCCTTCGACGTGGGCAAGCCTGGCCAGACGCTGACGCGACCACCACCAGCTCATGGCCATTTCGAAGAAGGCGATGCCGGTGGAGGCAAAGTTTTCCTTGAGCAGGCGCTTGCGCTCGGCAGCGGACTTTTCAGGGAAACACAATTCAAGGTTGCGCTTGGCAATGCGCCGTCGGTCGCCGGCCAGGCGATACATCGCGGCGCCCAGCAGACGGCCGGTAAACAGCAACGCCGGGTACGGCAACTGAACAATCAGCCACAACAACCCCAAACCGCACCACAGCGGCCAGAAACGCGGCATGAGAAATGTTTTTCGAAAACGCGGGCGATCCATTAAAGCTTCCGGAAAGACGATGGCCGCGCATTCTACATCGTTCGACCCGGCTTGCGGCTTGCGGGCGTTCTCGTTATAAGTCTCGGCACTTTTAGTGACAAGCCGTTGTATGCCGACCATGAGCCGAACCGAACCGCAAGACCAAGATCCGGTGTTCCAGTTGAAGGGCAGCATGCTCGCCATTACGGTGCTGGAGCTGGCCCGAAACGATCTCGAGACCCTTGATCGGCAATTGGCCGCCAAGGTCGCTCAGGCGCCGAATTTCTTCAGCAACGCGCCGCTGGTGCTGGCCCTGGACAAGCTCCCGGCCAGCGAAGGCGCGGTCGATCTGCCAGGCCTGATGCGCGTGTGCCGCCAGCATGGCCTGCGCACCCTGGCGATCCGTGCCAGCCGCATCGAAGACATCGCCGCCGCCATTGCCGTCGACCTGCCCGTGCTGCCGCCGTCCGGCGCCCGTGAGCGTGCGCTCGATCCGCATGAAGGCGAAGTCAAAAAGAAACCGGAAAAACCGCCCGAGCCGACCATCAAGCCGACGAAAATCATCACCTCGCCCGTACGCGGTGGCCAGCAGATTTACGCCCAGGGTTGCGACCTGGTGGTGATCTCCTCGGTCAGCCCGGGTGCGGAACTTCTCGCCGATGGGAACATCCATGTATACGGCCCGATGCGCGGTCGTGTGCTGGCCGGCGTCAAGGGCGACACGAAGGCCAGGATCTTCTGTCAGCAAATGAGCGCTGAACTGGTCTCCATCGCAGGCCATTACAAGGTCTCCGAGGATCTGCGTCGCGACCCTTTGTGGGGTGCCGGCGTGCAAGTCAGCCTGTCAGGCGACGTGTTGAACATCATTCGGCTTTAACGGATACTGCCGCATTTTCCAAGCATCTCTAAAACGTAGCGAAAACGGCTCAAACGAAGTAGGAAAAAGGTCGAAAGCAGTGTTTACCGCAGGTATGCGCCGCCCAGGACCGGATTCCAGCCAAGGCTGTCCGACTGCAGTAGTTTTTCAAGAGATGTTTTTCAGGGGCTAAAAGTCCTTTTTCCTTAGGGGTGAAACACCTTGGCCAAGATTCTCGTGGTTACATCCGGCAAGGGTGGTGTGGGTAAGACCACCACCAGCGCCGCTATCGGTACCGGCCTCGCACTGCGTGGTCACAAAACAGTTATCGTCGACTTCGACGTCGGTTTGCGTAACCTCGACCTGATCATGGGTTGCGAGCGTCGCGTGGTGTATGACTTCGTCAACGTGGTCAACGGCGAAGCCAACCTGCAGCAAGCCCTGATCAAAGACAAACGCCTGGAAAAACCTCTACGTCCTGGCTGCCAGCCAGACCCGCGACAAAGACGCGCTGACCCAGGAAGGCGTGGAAAAAGTCCTGATGGAGCTCAAGGAACAATTTGAGTTCGTGGTCTGCGACTCCCCGGCCGGCATCGAGAAAGGCGCCCACCTGGCCATGTACTTCGCTGATGAAGCGATTGTCGTGACCAACCCGGAAGTGTCCTCGGTACGCGACTCGGACCGCATGCTCGGCCTGCTGGCCAGCAAGTCGCGCCGCGCCGAGAAAGGCGAAGACCCGATCAAGGAACACCTGCTGCTGACTCGCTACAACCCGCAACGGGTCAGCGATGGCGAAATGCTCGGTGTGGAAGACGTCAAAGAGATTCTGGCTGTCACCCTGCTGGGTGTGATTCCGGAATCGCAAGCAGTGCTCAAGGCCTCCAACTCCGGTGTGCCGGTGATTCTCGACGACCAGAGCGACGCCGGTCAGGCGTACAGCGATGCGGTCGATCGTCTGCTGGGCAAAACCGTGGAACATCGTTTCCTCGATGTCACGAAGAAGGGATTCTTCGAGCGCCTGTTTGGAGGTAGGTAATGAACATTTTTGACTTCTTTCGTGCCAACAAGAAGCCAAGTACCGCATCGGTAGCGAAAGAGCGTCTACAGATCATCGTGGCGCATGAACGCGGCCAACGCAGTACCCCGGACTACCTGCCGGCCTTGCAGAAGGAACTGGTGGAAGTGATCCGCAAGTACGTCAATATCGGGTCCGATGACGTGCACGTTGCACTGGAAAACCAGGGCAGCTGCTCGATTCTGGAACTCAATATCACCCTGCCGGATCGCTAGTCGATCCTGCTGGAGCCACGGCGGCTCAGGTTTCCAGACCCTGTGAGGCGACCTGTGGTGAGGGGGCTTGCCCCCGTTGGGTTGTGAAGCAACCCCAAGACTTTCGACATACCGAAGGTCTTGTGAGTGCTACGCACTCAAACGGGGGCGAGCCCCCTCGCCACGGGTTCCTACAGGGTTTTGAGGGGGCCGAGCCGCCGTTGGCGTTTGTTACGAGGCTGTTTCATGCCGTTGTCGAACATCCGCATCATTCATCAGGACGCCGCCGTATTGGTGGTGAACAAACCCACCCTGCTGCTCTCCGTCCCTGGCCGGGCCGATGACAACAAGGATTGCCTGATCACCCGCCTGCAGGAAAACGGCTACCCCGAAGCGCGAATCGTCCATCGCCTGGATTGGGAAACCTCCGGCATCATTCTGCTGGCCCGCGACCCGGATACCCATCGCGAACTGTCTCGGCAATTTCACGACCGCGAAACCGAAAAGGCCTACACCGCCCTGTGCTGGGGACAACCGGAACTGGACAGCGGCAGCATCGATCTGCCCTTGCGTTACGATCCGCCAACCAAGCCCCGCCATGTGGTCGACCACGAATTCGGCAAGCACGCCCTGACCTTCTGGCGCGTGCTGGAACGCTGTGGCGACTGGTGCCGCGTCGAGCTGACCCCCATCACCGGCCGCTCTCACCAATTGCGCGTGCACATGCTTTCCATCGGCCACCCGCTGTTGGGCGACGGGCTCTATGCCCACGAGCAAGCCCTCGCTGCCTGGCCGCGCCTGTGCCTGCACGCCAGCATGCTCGGCTTCACCCATCCTCAGACCGGCGAACGTTTGCGCTTCGAATGCCCGGCACCGTTTTAAGCATTGCCGGGTACGCAGTCGCCCGCATTTGCCAAAGGATTTCATACCGATGAGTTTTACTGATTCCCTGGTAGCACCCGTCAAAAAACCCCGTCACCAATTGCTCTATCTGATTTACGGCAACCAGGACGTGTACCGGCGCGAAGCCAAGTTCAGCATTTTGACCGCGCTGTCCCACGCCCGAAACGGCAACCTGCCGAGCATCCGCATCCTCACGGATCGCCCGCAGGACTACGCCGGCTGGCCGGTAGAAACCGTGCTCCTGACCCAGGACACGCTGAACCTGTGGCAAGGCGAAAACGGTTATCACCATCGCCGCAAGGCCTGCGCCATTGCCGAAGGCCTGAAGTTCGCGGAAAAAACCCTGTTCGTCGACACCGACACGCTGTTCACCAGCGACCCGAACCTGGCGTTCAAGCACATTCTGCCCGGCCATTACTTGATGGATCGCTTCGAGTACGACTGGCAGACCGTCTGTGAACGCGCCGACTACGTGAAACTCGGCGTGTGCCTGCGCGCTCACGGCGTCACCGCCGACAACGGCTTCAAGCTGTACAACAGCGGTTTGTGCGGCGTGACCGATCGCGACAGCGCCCTGCTGGCAACGTCGATCGGCTTCATCGACGCATGGACCCGCGATGGCTTCGACATTCACACCATCGAGCAGATCGCCCTGTCGTTCGCCATGCGCGACCGGCCTGTCAAGGAAGCCAGGAAATACGTCTATCACTACTTCGCGGAAAAACGTTTTTTCCACGCGATGCAGGCGTATTTCTTCTCCCAGCATGGCGAGCAGTTCAGCCGGGATCTGGTTGACCTGTGCCGTGACGTGCCCCGTGTCAAACCCTTCCCGTCGGCCTGGCAGCGGCTGAAAATCAAATGGAAACTGCGCCACCAGAGCGGCGTCATGCGCAAGGTTGGCCGTGATCTGTTGTACGGCAGCGCCGCGCCCGATCACCCGTACTACACGGCTTGCCGACACGAATGGTGGGAATGCGCCTCGCGGGAAATTCTTCGCTGGGACCGCAGCCGTCAGAAAAAACTGCTGGAAGCGCAGCAAGGCTGGCCCGCGCAACTGCCCAAGCCGGAAAAGCCCGAAGATGAGCGGATCATCATGAAATACCTGAAAAAGCGGGTGGAAGCGGCGCGCTGACGTGAGCCGTTCACGTCATGCCCAAAGCCTCCAGCCAATACGTTAAACTCCCGCCACTGCTGTCTGGAGCTTCTTATGCGCGAAGAGTTGAACCAAGGCCTGATCGACTTCCTCAAGGCCTCCCCTACCCCGTTTCATGCCACTGCCAGCCTTGTTCAGCGTCTGGAAGCGGCAGGCTTTGTTCGACTGGACGAACGCGAGACATGGACCACCGAAGCCAATGGTCGTTACTACGTCACCCGCAACGATTCCTCGATTGTCGCGTTCAAGATGGGCCGCCATTCGCCGCTGCTGGGTGGCATTCGCCTGGTCGGCGCCCACACCGACAGCCCGTGCCTGCGGGTCAAACCGCAGCCAGAACTGCAACGTCAGGGTTTCTGGCAACTGGGCGTCGAAGTCTATGGCGGCGCACTGCTGGCCCCGTGGTTCGACCGTGACCTGTCGCTGGCCGGGCGCGTAACCTTTCGCCGTGACGGCAAGGTCGAGAGCCAGTTGATCGACTTCAAGGCACCGATTGCGACCATTCCGAACCTGGCGATTCACCTCAACCGTGAAGCCAATATGGGCTGGGCCATCAACGCGCAGACCGAGCTGCCGCCGATCCTCGCGCAATTTGCCGGCGACGAGCGCGTCGACTTCCGTGCGGTGCTGACCAATCAGTTGGCGCTGGAACATGGCTTGAACGCGGACGTGGTGCTCGATTACGAGCTGAGCTTCTACGACACTCAAAGTGCCGCGATCATTGGCCTGCATGGCGACTTTATTGCCGGCGCGCGTCTCGACAACCTGCTGTCGTGCTACGCCGGCCTGCAAGCGCTGCTGACCACCGAAACCGACGAAACCTGCGTGCTGGTGTGCAACGACCACGAAGAAGTCGGCTCCTGCTCGGCGTGCGGCGCCGACGGCCCGATGCTTGAGCAAACCCTGCGTCGCCTGCTGCCTGAGGGGGACGAATTCGTACGGACCATTCAGAAATCGCTGCTGGTGTCGGCCGACAACGCCCACGGCGTGCACCCCAACTACGCAGACAAGCACGACGCCAACCACGGCCCGAAACTCAACGCCGGCCCGGTGATCAAGGTCAACAGCAACCAGCGTTATGCGACCAACAGCGAAACCGCCGGGTTCTTCCGCCATCTGTGCATGGCCGAGGAAGTGCCGGTGCAAAGCTTCGTGGTGCGCAGCGACATGGGCTGTGGCTCGACCATCGGTCCGATCACCGCCAGCCACCTGGGCGTGCGCACCGTGGACATCGGCCTGCCGACGTTCGCCATGCACTCGATCCGCGAACTGTGCGGCAGCCATGACCTGGCGCACCTGGTCAAGGTGCTGAGCGCGTTCTACGCCTGCCGCGAGTTGCCGTAACCCGGCGGATCAAAAGCTTCGCGAGCAAGCTCGCTCCCACATGTTCAATGTGGAGCTTGCTCGTGAAGGCGCCCGCTCGAACGATACAAGTTCAGGATCAGCATGACTCATCCCTGAAACACATCACCACCGGCCACCCAAAAGCCACCTAGACTTTAACTATTCCTTTTGACAAGGCTGTCGCCATGATCTCGATGTCTTCGTTCCACGCCATGCTGATCCCGATTCTGACCGGGATGATCCTGCTGGCCATCGGCTTCAACTTCCGCGATAAAAACGCCGGCGTGTTCGCCATGTGGATCGGCATGTTGACCATTCTTGCCACCGTGGTTTTCAAAATCCTTGCCAAACTCAACGAATAAATCCTCTGCGCCGTCTCGCATTGGTTTTGACGGGCTCGTACACTCGGTCGATCTGCTCATTCCAAGGTTGACCGCCTAGTGTTCGCTCGTCTTTTCGCCCTGCCGTGCTTTTTCCTGGTCTGCTTCATGACGTTGCTGCCGATGGCGCCTGCCCAGGCGGTCGGCTTGCCGAGCTTGCTCAGCAACTCGACAACGCCGCCCCAGCCGCAAGCGCAGGAGCCGTTGGGGCAATCGCTGGACGAGGTGATCAAGTCCCTGGAAAACGATCAGCAGCGCAGCAAATTGCTGGCCGACCTGAAGAAGCTGCGCGACGTCACCAAGAAAGCCCAACCGACCGCCGAAGAAGGTGTCCTCGGACTGATCGGCGGCACGCTCGCCAGTTTTGAAAAACAATTCACCGGCGCCGACAGCCCGATCACGCGCTGGTCCGAAGAGTTCGACCTGGCCGGGGATGAATTGAAGGCGCTGATGCTGCCGGCCAGTGAATGGCTGCCGATCATCTTCGGGTTCGCCATGATCCTGATGGTCTGGAGCCTGCTGGCGGCGGCGCTGATCTGGCTTGGACATCGGGTGCGGATGCGCTTCGGCCTGACCGAAGAACTGCCGCAACACCCCAAGGCCCTCGACATGCTGCGCTTCGCCCTGCGCAAACTCGGACCGTGGCTGATTGCCTTGGTCATCACCGTTTACATGAGCTACGCCCTGCCCTCGTCATTGGGCAAAAGCCTGGCGATGGTGCTGGCCTATGCGCTGGTGGTCGGCACCTGTTTCTCGGCGATCTGCGTGATCGCGTTTTCGGTGCTCGACGGTCCGCACCGCCACCGCGCGTTGTACATCCTGCGGCACCAGGCCTTTCGCCCGTTATGGCTGATCGGCAGCTTCGCCGCCTTCGGTGAAGCCCTGAACGACCCGCGCCTGGTGGCAAGCCTTGGCACTCACCTGGCTCACACCGCCGCGACCACTGCCAACGTACTGGCCGCGCTGTCGACCGGGCTGTTTATCCTGCGCTTCCGCCGCCCTATCGCCCACCTGATCCGTAATCAGCCGTTGTCCCGGCGCCTGACCCGCCGCGCCCTCAGCGACACCATCGATATCCTCGGCACCTTCTGGTACATGCCGGCGCTTGTCCTGGTGTGCATCTCGCTGCTCGCCACGTTCATTTCCGCTGGCGACACCAGCACCGCGCTGCGTCAGTCGCTGATCTGCACCGTGCTGCTGGTGTTGTGCATGGTCATCAACGGTCTGGTGCGGCGCCATTCGCTGAAACCGCAGCGCGTGAAACGCCACGCGCTCTATTCGGATCGCCTGAAAAGCTTTTTCTACACCCTCGCGCATCTGCTGGTGTGGCTGGTGTTTATCGAGCTGGGCCTGCGGGTGTGGGGCATGTCGCTGATCACCTTCACCGAGGGCGAAGGGCATGAAGTCAGCGTCAAATTGTTCAGCCTGGCCGGCACGCTGATTTTTGCCTGGCTGATCTGGATTCTCAGCGACACCGCCGTGCACCACGCCCTCACCCGTTCGCGCAAAGGGCTGGCCAACGCCCGCGCGCAGACGATGATGCCGCTGATCCGCAACGTGCTGTTCGTGGCGATTTTCATCGTCGCGTTGATCGTTGCGTTGGCGAACATGGGCATGAACGTCACGCCACTGCTGGCCGGCGCCGGGGTGATCGGCCTGGCCATCGGTTTCGGTGCGCAGTCGCTGGTCGCGGACTTGATTACCGGGCTGTTCATCATCATCGAAGACTCGCTGGCCATCGACGACTACGTCGACGTCGGCGGCCACCTCGGCACCGTCGAAGGCCTGACCATCCGCACCGTGCGCCTGCGGGACATCGACGGCATCGTCCACACCATCCCGTTCAGCGAAATCAAAAGCATCAAGAACTACTCCCGGGAATTCGGCTACGCGATTTTCCGGGTGGCGGTGCCGTACAACATGGACATCGACGAGGCGATCAAACTGATGCGCGAAGTCGGGCAGAAAATGCGCACCGACCCGTTGCAACGCCGCAACATCTGGTCGCCGCTGGAAATCCAGGGAGTCGAAAGTTTTGAATCGGGCAATGCGATTTTACGTGCACGGTTCAAGACCGCGCCGATCAAACAGTGGGAAGTGTCACGGGCCTTCAACCTGTCCCTCAAACGGCATCTGGACGAGGCCGGGCTGGACCTGGCGACGCCGCGCATGAGCGTGCAAGTTGCCACGGCCACCGGTGGCCAGCAGGGTCAAACCACATCAACCCCGACGTGAATCGCATCATGGCGCCAGAACTCAAGATCGCAATCGATCAACCGCCCCCGCTGATCATAATTGACCCGAGCGATTCGCAGCCCCGGACTCCCCACCGACACCCGTAACGCCGCCGCCGCATCCACCGACAACGCCGTCGGCACCATCTCGAACCGCACCCGCCCATAGTGCAAATCGTAATGCCGGGCATACAGCTCGGTGATCGACTGATTCAAATCAAACTCAAGAATCCCCGGAAAAAACTGCGGGTTCAAATAGTGCTCCACATACAACACCAGCCGCCCGTCAATCCGTCGTGAACGGCAGATCTGAATCACGCTCGACAACGCCGGCAATTGCAACCAGGCACACACCGCCGCCGACGCCGGCTGCAACCGCGCCGAAATCACCTCGGTCGAGGGCACCCGCCCCTGCGCACTGACCATCGCGTGAAAGTGACTGCGTTGCATCAGGTTGTAAGCCAGGCGCGGCGGCGACACGAACCAGCCGCGACGCTCTTCACGATAAATCTGCCCTTGCGCTTCCAATTGCAACAACGCTTCACGCACGGTGATCCGCGTGGTACCGAACAACTCACTGAGTTTGCGCTCGGCCGGCAACTTGCTCCCCGGCGCCAACAGCCCATGGTCGAGCTGTTCTTGCAGAACCTGCCCGATGGCTGTCACCGCTTTGGTGGTCTCGATGCGCATCAACGTTACCTATCTGGACTAGACCAGCACTGTTTCGGGGCAGAGCCGTGACTCAAACCGGCTCCATCAACTCCCTGCAAGCCTAGGCACTGCTTATGACTGGCAGATGACAAAGCCGCCGAACGGTTGACTTACACGCGTGCAAATTCGCGGCCAAGTCCTTTCATATCAGCCCGTTAGCCATGGTCTACGCTTACTCCGAGGCCTGAGCATTGCCCGGCAAAAAATCGTGGCTGACCGATCATCGACATCAAAATGTCATGACTGCCGCCTAAATTGGCTCAGGTATTGCTGACCTAGACCAACACAACCGCAATCGCAGCGTTGAAAACGCCCAAAGGAGCTTCGGATGAAAAAGCTTTTCCTGGCATCACTGTTAGGCTCGACCATTGCCATGTGCACCGCCGCCATGGCCGCTGATGATTTGAAAACACTGGAAGCCGCTGCGAAAGCGGAAGGCGCGGTCAATAGCGTCGGCATGCCCGATGACTGGGCCAACTGGAAAGGCACGTGGGAAGACCTGGCCAAGACCTACGGCCTGAAACACATCGACACCGACATGAGCTCGGCGCAGGAAATCGCCAAGTTCGCCGCTGAAAAAGACAACGCCAGTGCCGACATCGGCGACGTCGGCGCCGCCTTCGGCCCGATTGCGGTCAAACAAGGCGTGGTGCAGCCGTACAAGCCAACCACCTGGGCGCAAGTCCCGGATTGGGCCAAGGACAAGGACGGCAACTGGGCGCTGGCCTACACCGGCACCATCGCCTTCATCATCAACAAGAAGTTGCTGCACGGTTCCGAAGCACCGACCAAGTGGGCTGACCTGAAAACCGGCAAATACAAAGTGTCCATCGGCGACGTGAGCACCGCGGCTCAAGCGGCCAACGGCGTGCTGGCCGCGGCATTGGCCAACGGTGGCGACGAGAAAAACATCCAGCCTGCTCTGTTGCTGTTCGCAGGCATCGCCAAACAGGGTCGCCTGTCGATGGCCAACCCGACCATCGCCACCATGGAAAAAGGTGAGATCGAAGTCGGCGTGGTCTGGGACTTCAACGGCCTGAGCTACAAGGCGAAGATGGCCAACCCGGATGATTACATCGTGCTGATTCCGTCCGACGGTTCGGTGATTTCCGGTTACACCACCATCATCAACAAGTACGCGAAGAACCCGAACGCCGCCAAGCTGACCCGCGAATACATCTTCAGCGACGCCGGCCAGATCAACCTGGCACGCGGCAATGCCCGTCCGATCCGCGCCGAGCACGTCACCCTGCCGGCAGACGTCAAATCCAAGCTGCTGCCGAACGAGCAGTACAAGGGCGTGACGCCGATCAAGGACGCGGATGCGTGGGAGAAAACGTCGAAGGCGCTGCCGCAGAAGTGGAACGAAGAAGTCCTCGTCGAAATGAAGTGATGGCGGCACCCACGGTGTGATCCGACAAAGATCCCCGTGGGAGCGAGCCTCTGTGGTGAGGGGGCTTGCCGCCGCTGGACTGCGCAGCACAGCCCCGGAATTTCTGATTCCGGGGCCGCTTCGCGACCCGACGGGGGCAAGTCCCCTCGCCACAGGCCCGCTCCCACCGTGGACCGGGTTGAATTCAAGTCTTCGATATTGCTGTTCTGCGGAGTTTTGCCCCTATGAAGCACAACGTCATCCTTGTCGTGCTCGACGGCCTCAACTTTGAGGTCGCGCGCCATGCCATGGGGCACTTGCAGGCTTACGTCGGCGCAGGTCGCGCAGCGCTCTATAAACTGGAGTGCGAACTGCCGGCCCTGTCCCGACCGCTGTACGAATGCATCCTGACCGGCGTTACGCCGATCGACAGCGGCATCGTCCACAACAACGTCTCGCGCCTGTCCAACCAGCGCAGCATTTATCACTACGCCACCGACGCCGGCCTTACCACCGCGGCTGCCGCCTATCACTGGGTCAGCGAGTTGTATAACCGCTCACCCTTCGTGGCCGCCCGCGACCGTCACACCGACGACCCGCAACTGCCGATTCAACACGGTCATTTCTACTGGAACGACCATTACCCGGATTCACACCTGTTCGCCGACGCCGAAAACCTTCGCCTGCGTCACGCGCCGGACTTTTTACTGATTCACCCCATGAACATCGACGACGCCGGGCACAAGCACGGCCTCGACACTGCGCAATACCGCAACAGCGCCCGCTCGGCCGACATCATTCTCGCCGACTACCTGCAAGCCTGGCTCGACGCCGGTTATCAGGTGCTGGTGACTGCCGACCACGGCATGAACAACGACCGCTCGCACAACGGCCTGCTGCCGGAAGAACGCGAAGTGCCGCTGTTCGTCCTCGGCGACGCGTTCAGTTTCAACGCCGACGCCGCACCGAAACAAACCGAAATCTGCGGCACCGTCTGCGAACTGCTCGGCGTGCCCCACGACAAACCTGTGTGCCAGGAGCTGCTCAAGTGAATGCCATGACCCGCGGCAAATGGCTGGCGGCACTGTGTCTGGTGCCCTTCGCCCTGTTCTTTATCGTGTTCGAGATCGCCCCGCTGGTGTGGGTGATGATCAACAGCCTGCAATCGGAAGAGTTCGGCTGGGGCATCGAGAACTTCACCAAAATCTTCAGCTCGAAATTCTATTTGCAGGCGATCCAGTACAGCCTCGAGATCAGTTTCTGGTCGAGCGTGTTCGGGATCATCATCGCGGTGCTGGGCGCCTATTCGCTGCGCCGGGTCGATTCGAAACTGCGCAACTTCGTCAACGCCTTCGCCAACATGACCAGCAACTTCGCCGGCGTGCCATTGGCCTTCGCGTTCATCATTCTGCTGGGCTTCAACGGCAGCTTCACGATCATGCTCAAGCAGGCGGGGATCATTCAGGATTTCAACCTGTACTCGAAAACCGGGCTGATCATCCTCTACACCTACTTCCAGATTCCGCTCGGCGTGCTGCTGCTCTACCCGGCCTTCGACGCGCTGCGCGAAGACTGGCGCGAGTCCGCCGAACTGCTCGGCGCCAGCGGCTGGCAATTCTGGCGACACATCGGTTTGCCGGTGTTGACGCCTGCGCTGCTCGGCACGTTCGTGATCCTGCTGGCCAACGCGCTCGGCGCCTACGCCACGGTCTACGCGCTGACCACCGGCAACTTCAACGTGCTACCGATCCGCATTGCAGCGATGGTCTCCGGTGACATTTCCCTGGACCCGAACCTGGCCAGTGCGCTGGCCGTGGTGCTGGTGGCGTTGATGACCCTGGTGACCATCGTCCATCAGTTGCTGTTGAAGAGGAGCTACCATGTCTCGCGCTGAATTGGGCCCTGTCGGTGTCTATCACCGGGTCGTGGTGTACCTGCTGTTCGCCATTCTGTTGTTGCCGCTGCTCGGCACCCTGATCTACTCGATTGCCAGCAGTTGGTCGGCGACGATCCTGCCCAGCGGCTTTACGTTCAAGTGGTACATCCAGCTGTGGAGCGATCCGCGTTTTCTGCACGCATTCGGGCAGTCGCTGCTGGTCTGCGTCGGCGCGCTGATACTGTCGGTGGTGCTGATTCTGCCGCTGCTGTTTGTGGTGCATTACCACTTCCCGAAACTGGATGCGCTGATGAACATCCTGATCCTGCTGCCCTTTGCGGTGCCGCCGGTGGTGTCGTCCGTAGGGCTATTGCAGCTCTACGGCTCGGGGCCGTTTGCCATGGTGGGGACGCCGTGGATTCTGATCGGTTGCTACTTCACCGTCGCGCTGCCGTTCATGTACCGGGCGATCACCAACAACCTGCAAGCGATCAACCTCCGCGACCTGATGGACGCCGCGCAACTGCTCGGTGCCAGCACTTTCCAGGCGGCAATCCTGGTGGTGTTGCCGAACCTGCGCAAGGGTCTGATGGTGGCGTTGCTGCTGTCGTTTTCGTTCCTGTTCGGTGAATTCGTGTTCGCCAACATCCTCGTCGGCACCCGCTACGAAACCCTGCAGGTTTACCTCAACAACATGCGCAACAGCAGCGGCCACTTCACCAGTGCGCTGGTGATTTCCTATTTCTTCTTTGTGCTGGTTCTGACCTGGGCGGCCAATATCTTGAACAAGGACAAAAGCGAATGAGCTATGTCAGCGTCCAACATCTGCAAAAGAATTACGCGGGCACCACGGTGTTCAGCGACATCAACTGCGAGATCCAGAAAGGTGAATTCGTCACCCTGCTCGGCCCGTCCGGTTGCGGTAAATCCACGCTGCTGCGCTGCATCGCCGGGCTGACCGCGGTCGATGGCGGCAAGATCCTGCTGGAGGGGGTCGATCTGGTGCCGATGAGCCCGCAAAAACGCGGCATCGGCATGGTGTTCCAGAGTTACGCACTGTTCCCGAACATGACCGTGGAGCAAAACGTTGCCTTCGGTTTGCGCATGCAAAAGGTCAACGCCGACGACAGCCACAGGCGGGTCGCCGAAGTGCTGAAGCTGGTGGAGCTGAACGACTTCGCCTCGCGCTATCCGCATCAACTCTCTGGCGGCCAATGTCAGCGCGTGGCCCTCGCCCGTTCGCTGGTCACCCGGCCACGGCTGTTGCTGCTGGACGAACCGCTGTCGGCCCTGGATGCGCGAATTCGCAAGCACTTGCGCGAGCAGATCCGTGCGATTCAGCGTGAATTGGGCCTGACCACGATCTTCGTCACACACGATCAGGAAGAAGCGCTGACCATGTCTGACCGGATTTTCCTGATGAATCAGGGAAAGATCGTACAGAGCGGCGACGCCGAAACCCTCTACACCGCGCCGGTGGATGTGTTTGCCGCAGGCTTTATCGGCAACTACAACCTGCTCGATGCCGACGCCGCCTCGAAGCTGTTGCAGCGGCCGATCACCCACCGCATCGCGATTCGCCCGGAAGCCATCGAACTGAGCCTGAACGGCGACCTCGACGCGCAAATCCGCAGCCACAGCTTACTGGGCAACGTGATTCGCTACCGGGTCGAAGCCCGGGGCGTGGAACTGGTGGTGGATGTGCTGAACCGCTCGGCGGCCGACCTGCATCCCGATGGAAAACGCCTGGCACTTTCCATCGATCCGACGGCCCTGTGTGAGGTAGCCTGATGCCTTCGCTGATGTTGAAGAGAGAACTGCACTGATGGCCCTGGCAATTTTTGATCTGGACGAAACCCTGATCCACGGCGACTGCGCCACCCTCTGGAGCGAGCAAATGGGCCGCCTGGGTTGGGTCGATCCCGAGTCGTTCATGCGGCAGAACGACGAATTGATGGACGCTTACAGCCACGGCAAGTTGCGGATGGAGGACTACATGACCTTCAGCCTGGAACCGATGATCGGGCGCACGCCGGAAGAAGTCGCGCATTTGGTCGGCCCGTGGGTGGAAGACTTTATCGAGCCGATCATCTTCAGCGACGCCACCAAAACCATCGCCGCCCATCGCAAGGCCGGCGACCGGATCCTGGTGATCTCGGCGTCGGGCACGCACCTGGTTGGGCCGATTGCCGAACGGTTGGGCATCGACGAGATTCTGGGTATCGAACTGGAAGTGACGCATGGCGTTTATAGCGGCAACACGGTCGGCACCCTGACCTACCGCGAAGGCAAGATCACGCGTTTGCTGGAGTGGCTGGATGCCGAAGAGGAAAACCTGGAAGGCGCGAGTTTCTATTCCGACTCACGCAACGATTTGCCGCTGTTGCTGAAGGTCGATTTCCCGCATGTGGTGAACCCGGACCCGGTGTTGCTGGAGCACGCACAAAAGGCCGGCTGGCCGATCCATCTCTGGAAGTAACACAAACCCCTGTGGGAGCGGGCTTGCCCGCGAAAGCGGCGCGTCATTCAACACTGATATCGACTGACACTCCCTCTTCGCGAGCAAGCCCGCTCCCACAAGGATTGCGCCGTACCTGTGGGAGTCTGGCTTGCCCGCGATGAACGATGACGCGGTGGCTCTGGCAGTAACACAAAACCCCTGTGGGAGCGGGCTTGCCCGCGAAGGCGGCGTGTCATTCAACATGGATATCGACTGGCACGCCCTCTTCGCGAGCAAGCCCGTCCCACAGGTTCAGTGTCGTCAAGTCAGGCTCTGATCGATCACCAACACCAACTTCCCCGCCACGGTATTAGTCGCCAGCTGCGCGAACGCCGCTTCGGCGTCCTTGATGTTGAATGTCTGCGCCAACTGCGGCTTCAAACGCCCTTCCGCAAACAACGGCCAGACATGCTGACTTAGCTCACTGAATAGATCCGCCTTGAACTGATCGTCGCGGCTGCGCAACGTCGAACCCAGCAGTTGCACGCGCTTGGCCAGCACCTGCGCCAGGTCCAGCTTCGCGTCGCGCCCGCCCATCAAACCTATCAGCACCCAACGGCCGTCCAGCGCCATCAGTTTCAGGTTCAACGCCGCGTAGTTGCCACCGACCGGGTCGAGAATCACGTTGAACGGGCCCAAGTCGGCCAGGCCCTCCAGATCACCGTTGCGTACCACGCCACCCTGGGCGCCCAGCGCTTCGCAATAAGCCAGACGCTCGGCGGAACCCACGCTGACCCAGCACGGGTTGCCAAAGGCCTTGCACAGCTGAATGGCGGCTGAACCGATTCCACTTGCTCCGGCGTGCAGCAGAACTTTCTCACCGGGTTTGAGCGCGGCCAGATGAAATAAATTTAACCAGACGGTGGCGTACACCTCCGGCAACGCAGCCGCCTCGGCCAGGGACAAACCTTCGGGGACAGGCAACACATGCCGCCCGTCGACAACCACCTCTTCGGCCATCCCGCCCCCGGCCAGCAAGGCGCAAACCCGATCACCGACCTGCCAGGATGAACCCGCGCCGACTTCGGTGATCACCCCCGAACACTCAAGACCCAGTGCCTGACTGGCCCCCGGCGGTGGCGGATACAAGCCCGCTTTCTGCAACAAATCGGCGCGATTGAGACCCGCTGCCGCCACTCGAATGCGAACTTGTCCTACATCGCATGCAGGACTCGGCTCTTCAACCCACTCCACTCGACCTTCCACGCCTTGCAATGCCTTCACAGTGCCTCCATAGTGAGTCCGGACTGAGCCCGTAGCTGTAGCGCCGGGCTTTCTTGCATTATGCGACCGGCTCTTCACGGACCGGCGACTTCAAAGACGGCCTAATATGCGTGATCAATTGTCCCCGCGTCGAATCAGCATGAAGCATTTGTTTCCCAGCACCGCCCTCGCCCTGTTCATTGGTATCGGCCTGCTGCCGATGTCGAGCAATACGTTTGCAGCCAATAGCTGGGACAACCTTCAGCCTGATCGTGACGAAGTGATCGCCAGCCTGAACGTCGTCGAGCTGCTCAAACGTCATCACTACAGCAAGCCGCCGCTTGATGATGCGCGCTCGGTAATCATCTACGACAGCTACCTCAAGCTGCTGGATCCGTCGCGCAGCTACTTCCTGGCCAGCGACATTGCCGAATTCGACAAATGGAAAACCCAGTTTGACGACTTCCTCAAAAGCGGCGACCTGAACGCCGGGTTCACCATCTACAAGCGCTACCTGGACCGCGTCAAAGCGCGTCTGGACTTCGCCCTTGCCGAGCTGAACAAAGGCGTCGACAAAATCGACTTCACCACCAAGGAAACCTTGCTGATCGATCGCAAGGACGCCCCTTGGCTCAAATCCACCGCAGAACTCGACGACCTGTGGCGCAAACGCGTCAAGGACGAAGTGCTGCGCATGAAGATCGCTGGCAAGGACAACAAGCAGATTCAGGAAACGCTGACCAAGCGTTACAAGAATCAGCTGGCGCGTCTGGACCAGACCCGTCCGGAAGACATCTTCCAGGCGTACATCAACACCTTCGCCATGTCCTACGACCCGCATACCAACTATCTGTCGCCGGATAACGCGGAGAACTTCGACATCAACATGAGCCTGTCCCTCGAGGGCATCGGCGCCGTGTTGCAGAGCGACAACGACCAGGTAAAAGTCGTGCGTCTGGTGCCTGCCGGCCCGGCCGACAAAACCAAAATGGTCGCCCCGGCCGACAAGATCATCGGCGTTGCCCAGGGCAACAAAGAGATGGTCGACGTGGTGGGCTGGCGCCTGGACGAAGTGGTCAAGCTGATCCGTGGTCCGAAAGGCACCGTGGTGCGCCTGGAAGTGATTCCGGCCAGCAATGCGCCGAACGACCAGACCACCAAGATCGTGCCGATCACCCGTGAAGCGGTGAAGCTTGAAGATCAGGCCGTTAAAAAGTCGATCCTCAGCCTGAAACAGGATGGCAAGGACTACAAACTCGGCGTGATCGAGATTCCGGCCTTCTACCTCGATTTCAAGGCGTTCCGTGCCGGTGATCCGGACTACAAGAGCACCACCCGCGACGTCAAGAAGTTGCTGACCGAGCTGCAGAAAGACAAGGTCGACGGCGTGGTCATCGACTTGCGTAATAACGGCGGCGGTTCGTTGCAGGAAGCCGCCATCCCGGCCGTGTTCAAACTCGATCCGATCTCCGCGACCGGCACGGCGATTTTCTTCTCCGCACTGATCTCGATGCTGGTGCTGAAGATC
>NZ_JBNNWE010000025.1:0-64044 GCF_050280905.1 Pseudomonas sp. NPDC086278 | reverse complement strand
AACAGATCCTCGGCCCACTTCGAGCGGCCGATGGCCAGGCCGAGTGCTATGCCGATGATCAGCGCCGCGAGATAACCGGCAAAAACCCGGCTGAGCCGGCAAGCCATCGAAAAGCGTCAAGCGTCGCGAAGCCCGTCAGCTCGCGACTCAAGCGCTGTATCAATGGCACATGGCCAGGCAGTCGCTGAACGAGATCGAAGCGCAGTTCCGGGTCGATAACGATTTCAGTGATGTCGACGGCGCTTACTTCCGCGAAATCCTGCACGGTGTTCCCGCGCAGAAAGACAAGATCGATGCGGCCCTGGCGCCATGCCTGGACATCACCATCGAAGAGCTGGACCCGGTTGAACTGGCCGTGCTGCGCCTGTCCACCTGGGAGCTGCTCGAGCGTGTCGACGTGCCCTACCGCGTTGTGATCAACGAAGGTATCGAGTTGGCCAAAGTGTTCGGTTCCACCGACGGTCACAAGTTCGTCAACGGTGTCCTCGACAAGCTGGCCCCGCGTCTGCGTGAAGCTGAAGTGAAGGCGTTCAAGCGCTGATTGGCGCTTGAACACTTTGTCTCAGTGTCCTGTCTCGCCGATACGTTCGTTTTTTAGCGAGTGGCTGGTGTTGCCAGACAAGGCGCCGCGACGAGTCATGGCCGGTTATGACGAGGAGCGGCAACGCAGTATGGCGATACCGGACGCCGCTAAAAAATGAACTGTATTGGTGAGACGGGACACCCAATGGGCGAGTTTGAGCTGATCCGCAATTTTTTCGCCGCCGCGCCCTGTGCGCAAGGCGGCGAGGGCGTTGCCCTGGGGATCGGCGACGACTGCGCCTTGCTGGCTGTTCCTCCTGGGGAGCAGTTGGCGATTTCCACCGACACCCTCGTTGCCGGTGTGCATTTCGCGGACCCCTGCGACCCGTTTCTGCTCGGTCAGCGCTCGCTGGCGGTGGCCGTCAGCGATCTGGCCGCCATGGGCGCCACCCCCATTGCCTTTACCCTTGCCCTGACGCTGCCGACGGTGACTGCCGATTGGCTGCAAGCGTATGCCCGTGGCCTGAACCTCATGGCGCAGCGCTGCGGCGTGGCCCTAGTCGGCGGCGATACCACGCGCGGCCCGCTGAGCCTGACCATGACCGTGTTCGGTCGTGTGCCGGCCGGCAAGGCGCTGACCCGCAGCGGCGCGCAGCCTGGCGACGTGCTGTGTGTCGGCGGTGACCTCGGCAATGCCGCCGGCGCCTTGCCGCTGGTGCTCGGTCAGCGCACCGCTGAAGCGTCCATCGCCGAGCCGTTGCTGGCGCATTACTGGTCGCCACAACCGCAATTGGCTCTGGGCCAGGCGTTGCGCGGCAGGGCGACTTCGGCGCTCGGGGCGCCGATCATTCACCACCGCCGCGTCGTCGGCGTGTTGGTCATTCAGCAAAAGGAACGCCGTCAGTTCGACGAAGGTGAAGAAGCCTTCCTCGTGACCATGAGCGCGCAGCTCGCCGGCGTTATCGCCCACGCCGAGGCCACCGGTTCGATTCGCGGGCTGGGTCGCCAGGGCAAGGGCATCCAGGAAGCCAAGTTCGTCGGCGTGCCGGGTTCGCCGGGTGCGGCGGTCGGCACCGCGGTGGTCATGCTGCCGCCAGCCGACCTGGACGTGGTGCCGGACAAGACCATCACCGACATCGACGCTGAACTGGCGTTGTTCAAGACCGCCATCGAAGGCGTGCGCGCCGACATGCGCGCGTTGTCGGCCAAGCTTGCGACCCAGCTGCGCCCGGAAGAGCGCGCGCTGTTCGACGTCTACCTGATGATGCTCGACGATGCCGCGCTGGGCAGTGAAGTCACCACCGTGATCAAGACCGGCCAGTGGGCCCAGGGCGCGCTGCGCCAGGTGGTCACCGATCACGTCAACCGTTTCGAACTGATGGACGACGCTTACCTGCGTGAGCGCGCCTCCGACGTCAAGGACCTGGGCCGACGCCTGCTCGCCTACTTGCAGGAGGAGCGTCAGCAGAATCTGGTCTACCCGGAAAAAACCATTCTGGTCAGCGAAGAGCTGACGCCGGCGATGCTCGGCGAGGTGCCGGAAGGCACGCTGGTCGGTCTGGTCTCGGTCCTCGGTTCCGGCAACTCCCACGTCGCGATCCTGGCCCGGGCGATGGGCATCCCGACGGTCATGGGCCTGGTCGACCTGCCCTACGCCAAGGTCGACGGCATCGAATTGATCGTCGATGGCAATCGCGGCGAGGTCTATACCAACCCCAGCGACGTGCTGCGCAAGCAGTTCGCCGAAGTGGTGGAAGAAGAGAAACAACTGGCGCTCGGTCTCGACTCCCTGCGCGACTTGCCGTGCGTGACCCTCGACGGCCACCGCATGCCGCTGTGGGTCAACACCGGCCTGCTGGCGGACGTGGCGCGGGCGCAGAAGCGCGGCGCGGAAGGCGTGGGTCTGTACCGTACCGAAGTGCCGTTCATGATCAACCAGCGTTTCCCGAGCGAAAAAGAACAATTGGCGATCTATCGCGAACAGCTCGCCGCGTTCCACCCGCAACCGGTGACCATGCGCAGCCTGGACATCGGCGGCGACAAGTCGCTGTCGTACTTCCCGATCAAGGAAGACAACCCGTTCCTCGGCTGGCGCGGCATTCGCGTGACCCTCGACCACCCGGAAATCTTCCTGGTGCAGACCCGCGCGATGCTCAAGGCCAGCGAAGGCCTGAACAACCTGCGGATTCTGCTGCCGATGATCTCCGGCACCCACGAACTCGAAGAAGCCCTGCACCTGATTCACCGGGCCTGGGGCGAAGTCCGCGACGAAGGCACCGACGTGCCGATGCCGCCGATTGGCGTGATGATCGAGATTCCGGCGGCGGTGTACCAGACCAAGGAACTGGCGCGGCAGGTGGACTTCCTGTCCGTCGGCTCCAACGACCTGACGCAGTATTTGCTGGCTGTCGACCGCAACAACCCGCGCGTTGCCGACCTCTACGACTACCTGCACCCGGCAGTGCTGCAAGCGTTGCAGAACGTGGTGCGCGATGCCCACGCCGAAGGCAAGCCTGTGAGCATTTGCGGTGAGATGGCCGGCGACCCGGCGGCGGCCGTGCTGTTGATGGCGATGGGTTTCGACAGCCTGTCGATGAACGCCACCAACTTGCCAAAGGTGAAGTGGATGCTGCGTCAGATCAACCTGAGCAAGGCCAAGGATCTGCTGGCGGAACTGATGACCATCGACAACCCGCAAGTTATCCACAGCTCGCTGCAACTGGCGCTGAAGAATCTCGGGTTGGCGCGGATGGTTAATCCGGCTGTGGTCAAGGCTCTCTGAGCCCGCACCGACGCCTTCGTCGGAACGCCGCCCGGAGCAAGCCCGCTCCCACATTGGTTCTGTGATCGACACAAATCCCCTGTGGGAGCGGGCTTGCTCGCGAAGGCGTCAGCTCAGACAAAACAGCACTAAATCCTGATCTCCACTTCCCCCAAATGCCCGCCATACGGCCCGAAACTCCGTTCGACCATCAACCGCGTTCCATCCGCCTGGACAATCAACGCCGTACTCGCCCGCGTCCCGTACGTCGGGCTCGCAATAAACACACTCGACAACAACGTCTCGGTCGCCAAGCCAACCCCGGTATCCGGCAACTCGGCAAACGGCGCCGTCTGCGGGTCGTTCAGCAATGCCAGTAACGCCTGAGGCTGCGGGTCTGCCAGCACTTCCTCCAGCGCCGCCCGGGCCTTGAGCAGTTTCGGCCACGGCGTATCCAGCCCGGCGTTCGACAGCCCATAGACACCGGGCGGCAACATCACCGCCTCGGACTCCCGTGCATTGAAATGCCAGAGTTCGTTGGCATTGCCGATCAGCAGATTAAACCCGGCATATTCCTGCGAACGTGCGACAACGTCGCTCAAATAGTCATCAATCGATTGGCCACCCAACAAGAAACCCGCCACCAGCTCACCTCGCGATTTTCGCGACGGTGCTTGCTGCGGATCACGAATGTTGGTCAGCGCCGCAAAGCGCCCATTGGCGCCGATACCCAGCCAGGTGCCGCCGGCTTCGAGGTCCCGGCCGGCATGCACGTGTGGCGCTTCGGGCCATGCCGCCAGCGGCAGGCTCGGACGGGCGTAGAATTCGTCGCGGTTGGCCGCGACGATCAGCGGTTGGGCGTGGCCCGGCCGCCAGGCGAAGACAATCAGGCACATAAGGTGGTCCTTGGGTGTTTTTTGCACACTCTACGCAGTCATCGTCTGTCGATCCATTGCCTTGCACAGTGGAGCCCGAGCCCTCGCATCCGTTACCATGCCGCACCTATTTTTGGGGATGCCTGGGGTACGGACATGGAATTTCTGCTCTATCTGGCGCTGGGCGCCTGCGCAGGCGTGCTGGCCGGGCTGTTCGGCGTGGGCGGCGGGATCATCATCGTCCCGGTGCTGGTGTTCAGTTTTACCTTGCAGGGCTTCGACGCCTCGATCCTGACGCACCTGGCGGTCGGCACATCACTGGCGACGATCATCTTCACCTCGATCAACGCCGTGCGTGAGCATCAGCGCCGTGGTGCGGTGCGTTGGCCGATTTTTGCCTGGCTGACCGTCGGCATTCTGATCGGCGCCGGCTTCGGTGCGCTGACGGCTGAAGCGATCTCCGGCCCGAACCTGCAAAAGATCATCGGCGTGTTTGCGCTGGTCATCGCCGCGCAACTGGCGCTGGACGTCAAACCCAAGGCCAGCCGAACCGTGCCGGGCAAAGTCGGTCTGACCCTCGCCGGTAGCGTGATTGGCTGGGCGTCGGCGATTTTCGGGATTGGCGGCGGCTCGTTGACCGTGCCGTTCCTGACCTGGCGCAGCGTGCCGATGCAGCAAGCGGTGGCGACATCGTCGGCCTGCGGTCTGCCCATCGCCCTGGCCAGTGCATTGAGTTTCATGATTCTGGGCTGGCACGATCCGTTGCTGCCGGCCCATAGTCTGGGATTTGTTTATTTGCCGGCGCTGCTGGGGATCGCCCTGACCAGCATGTTTTTCGCCCGCATCGGTGCGCGACTGGCCCACAGGCTGTCGCCGAAGTTGCTGAAAAGACTGTTTGCCGCTTTGCTGTTCTGCGTGGGGCTCAATTTCCTGCTCTGACGCCGGCACAATCCTGACTTAATCCTGAGGTGACAGCGTCGCTCGGGAATTCTGCTTTCAACTCTAACGAGGAGTCGCAATGCTGCCTTACCCGCAGATCGACCCGGTGGCCCTGGCCATCGGTCCGCTGAAAATCCACTGGTACGGTCTGATGTACCTGATCGGCATCGGCGGTGCGTGGCTGCTGGCGTCGCGCCGGCTCAACCGTTTCGACCCGACCTGGACCAAGGAGAAACTCTCCGACATGGTCTTCTGGATGTCGATGGGCGTTATCGTCGGCGGTCGTCTGGGCTATGTGCTGTTCTACGATTTGAGTGCTTACCTGGCCAACCCGACGCTGATTTTCGAAGTGTGGAAGGGCGGCATGTCGTTCCACGGCGGCTTTATCGGCGTGATGCTGGCGGCGTTTTGGTTCGGCAAAAAGAACAACAAGTCGTTCTTCGAGCTGATGGACTTCGTCGCACCGATGGTGCCGATTGGCCTGGGTGCCGGGCGTATCGGCAACTTCATCAACGCCGAGTTGTGGGGCAAGGCGACCGACGTGCCGTGGGCCATGGTCTTCCCGCCGTTCAGCGACCCGGCGCAGTTGCCGCGTCACCCCTCGCAGCTGTATCAGTTCGCGCTGGAAGGCGTGGCGCTGTTCCTGATCCTGTGGCTGTTCTCGCGTAAACCGCGACCGACCATGGCCGTGTCCGGGATGTTCGCGCTGTTCTACGGCATCTTCCGGTTCATCGTCGAATTCGTCCGCGTGCCCGACGCGCAACTGGGCTATCTGGCCTGGAACTGGCTGACCATGGGCCAGGTGCTCTGCGTACCGATGATCGTTGGCGGTCTGTTCCTGATCTGGCTCGCGTATCACCGCGCCCCGCCGACTCCGGCGGCGGCTGTATAACATTCGAGCCCGGGGTTTCGGCCCCGGGCTCAAGGACACAGGTAACTCATGAAGCAATATCTCGATCTGGTGGCCCACGTCATCAAGAACGGCACCCGGCAAGCCAATCGCACCGGCGTGAACACCATCAGCTTTCCGGGCGCGATGCTGCGTTATGACCTGAAAGAAGGTTTTCCGGCGATCACCACGCGCAAAATGGCGTTCAAATCGGCCATCGGCGAGATGTGCGGTTTTCTGCGGGGCGTTAACAACGCCGCTGAATTCCGCGCATTGGGCTGCAAGGTCTGGGACCAGAACGCCAACGAAAACGCGCAGTGGCTGGCCAATCCGTTCCGCCAGGGCGAAGACGACCTCGGCGAAATCTACGGCGTGCAATGGCGCAAATGGCCGGCGTACAAGCAGATCCCGCTCAGCAATAAAGCCGCCATCGAGCAGACCCTGAGCCAAGGCTATCGTCAGATCGCGGAAGGCGAAGAAAACGGTCAGGCCTATGTTGTGTTGTACAAGGCGATCGACCAGATCCGGCAGTGCGTCGACACCATCATCAAAGACCCGGGCAGCCGCCGCATCCTGTTCCACGGCTGGAACGTCGCTCAGCTCGATGAAATGGCCCTGCCGCCGTGCCATCTGCTGTACCAGTTCCACCCGAATGTCGAGACCAGAGAGATCTCTTTGACTCTCTACATCCGCTCCAACGACCTGGGCCTGGGCACGCCGTTCAACCTCACCGAAGGCGCCGCGCTGCTGAGCCTGATCGGTCGCCTGACCGGCTACACGCCGCGCTGGTTCACCTATTTCATCGGTGATGCGCACGTCTACGAAAACCACCTGGACATGCTCAATGAACAGCTCAAGCGCGAGCCGTTCCCGATGCCGAAACTGGTGATCAGTGATCGCGTGCCGGCGTTTGCCGAGACGGGCGAGTACCAGCCAGAGTGGCTGGAGTTGGTCGAGCCGAGCGATTTCTCGCTCGAGGGCTATCAACACCACGCCCCAATGACCGCACCGATGGCGGTCTGATTCGCACTGGCGAGCTGTTGTGGTGAGGGGGCTTGCCCCCGTTGGGCTGCGCAGCGGCCCTGAAGGCTGAGACCCGGTTGTTTCAGGTATATCGGGGTTGCAGGTTTTGCGACTGCTGCGCAGCCGAACGGGGGCAAGCCCCCTCGCCACGGGGATTCAGTGGCAGTCGTTGACAGCCCGCCGCTCACCGCTAAGCGCTACACGATTCCGCACGTTCGATGGTGGTCTGGAAAGTGGGGAGCTGTTGTGGTGAGGGGGCTTCAGTGGCAGTCGTTGACAGCCCGCCGCTCACCGCTAAGCGCTGCAAGATCGCGCACCGTTCCATGGTGGTCTGGAACTGGCGAGCTTTTGTGGTGAGGGGGCTTGCCCCCGTTGGGCTGCGCAGCGGCCCTGAAGGCTGAGACCCGGTTGTTTCAGGTATATCGGGGTTGCAGGTTTGCGACTGCTTCGCAGCCGAACGGGGGCAAGCCCCCTCGCCACGGGGATTCAGTAGCAGTCGTTGACTGTCCGCCACTCACAGCACCTTTCGATGGCCCGCTTTTGTGGTGACAAGGCTCAGCTCAGTGGCCGTGACTGCGGCCGACGTGGGAATGCTCCACTTCCATCGCCACCACGCCGCCGCTCACTTCCAGGCGCTGCAAGATCCCGCACTGTTCGATATCCGGCCCTTCGCTGCAGCGCTGGCGCAGGTCGAGCAGTTGTGCCTGTAACGCCAGCAAGCCATCAATCCGCGCCTTCACGTGATGAATGTGTTCGTCGATCAACGCATTCACGCTTTCACATTGGTCCTGCGGACTGTCGCGCAACGCCAGCAGGCTGCGGATTTCCTCAAGCGTCATGTCGAGGGTGCGGCAATTGCGGATAAAGGTCAGGCGTTCGGCGTGGGCCTGGGTGTAGACGCGGTAGTTGCCGTCGCTGCGGGCGGGCTCTGGCAGCAGGTTTTCACGTTCGTAATAGCGGATGGTTTCCACGGCGCAGTCGGTGATTCTGGCCAGTTCTCCGATCTTCATGACGACAATCTCCAAATAGGTGCTTGACCCTATAGTGGCTACAGGGTCTTTACTTGGCAACAGGCACCTTCATGGACGCACCCCGATGAGCGATTCCCTTCACACCCACAAACCCGAAGATGGCCACGATCACGATCACGATCACGATCACGATCACGATCACGATCACGATCACAGCCACAAGCTGCAGCCAGTGCAAAAGGCCCATGACCATGGCGGTCATGGCGATTCCTGCTGTTCCTCGAAAGTGGCGGCGCCGGCGTTGGTCAAGTTGAGCGAAACGCCAACCGATGGCGCGCGGCTGAGCACTTTTCGTATCGACGCCATGGACTGCCCGACCGAACAGACACTCATCCAGAACAAACTCGGCAAGCTCGCGGGTGTGCAGCAACTGGAATTCAACCTGATCAACCGCGTCTTGGGCGTGACCCACGACCTGCCGAGCACCGCGCCGATTGTCGAGGCGATCAAGTCGCTGGGCATGGTGGCCGAGCCGCTGGAGCAGGGCGTCGAAGCGCCAGCCCCGACCGCCGAGAAAAAACACTGGTGGCCCCTGGCGCTGTCCGGTGTCGGCGCGCTCGCTGCCGAAGTCATCCATTTCACTAACGCGGCGCCCACCTGGGTCGTGGCAATCATCGCGCTGATTTCGATCCTCAGCGGCGGGCTGACCACCTATAAGAAAGGCTGGATCGCCCTCAAGAACCTCAACCTGAACATCAACGCGCTGATGAGCATTGCGGTGACTGGCGCAATCCTGATCGGGCAGTGGCCGGAAGCGGCGATGGTGATGTTCCTGTTTACCGTGGCCGAGCTGATCGAAGCCAAGTCGCTGGACCGCGCCCGGAACGCCATCGGCGGTTTGATGCAGATGACGCCGGAACAGGCGACGGTGCAGCAGGCCGACGGCAGTTGGGTCGAGCAAGACGTGAAAACCATCGCGCTGGGTACGCGAGTGCGTGTGCGTCCCGGCGAGCGCATCGGCCTGGACGGCCAAGTGGTTTCCGGGACTTCTACCATCGATCAGGCGCCGATCACCGGCGAAAGCCTGCCGATCGAGAAGACCGTGGGCGATAAAGTCTTCGCCGGCACCATCAATCAGGCCGGTTCGCTGGAGTACACGGTGACCGCTGCGGCCAACGACTCGACGCTGGCGCGAATCATCCACGCGGTGGAGCAAGCGCAAGGTGCACGGGCGCCGACTCAGCGCTTTGTCGACCAGTTTTCGAAAATCTACACCCCGGTCGTGTTCATCTTCGCCCTCGCCGTAGCGGTGATTCCGCCACTGTTCATGGGCGCGGCCTGGTTCGACTGGATCTACCGCGCGCTGGTGTTGCTGGTGGTCGCTTGCCCATGTGCACTGGTGATTTCTACGCCGGTGACCATCGTCAGTGGCCTCGCGGCAGCGGCGCGCAAAGGGATTCTGGTCAAGGGCGGCGTCTACCTGGAGGGCGGTTACAAGCTTGATTACCTGGCGCTGGACAAGACAGGCACCCTCACGCACGGCAAACCGGTGCAAACCGACTATCTGTCCCTGCAGCCAACCGCTGACGACGCTGCCCCGGCGATTGCGGCGGCGCTGGCCGGTCGTTCGGATCACCCGGTGTCGTTGGCCATCGCCAATGCGGCGGCGGACAAACAGTTTGCGCCGCTGGTGGTGGACAACTTCGAAGCGTTGGCCGGTCGCGGTGTGCGTGGCGAGGTCAACGGTCAGGTCTACCACTTGGGCAACCATCGCCTGGTCGAAGAGCTGAACCTGTGCTCGCCGGCATTGGAAGAGAAACTGTTCGCCCTGGAGAAACAGGGCAAGTCCGTGGTGCTGCTGCTCGACAAGTCCGGCCCGTTGGCGCTGTTCGCCGTGGCCGACACCGTGAAAGAGTCCAGCCGCGAGGCAATCCAGCAACTGCACGAACTGGGCATCAAGACCCTGATGCTCACCGGCGACAACGTCCACACCGCTCAGGCGATTGCCGCTCAGGTCGGCATCGACGAAGCCAAAGGCGACTTGCTGCCGACCGACAAGCTGCAAGCCATCGAAGCGCTTTATGCGCAGGGCCATAAGGTCGGCATGGTCGGCGACGGGATCAACGACGCCCCGGCGCTGGCGCGGGCGGAGATTGGTTTCGCCATGGCGGCGGCTGGCACCGACACCGCCATCGAGACCGCGGATGTCGCCCTGATGGACGACGATCTGCGCAAGATCCCCGCGTTCATCCGCCTGTCGCGGCAGACCTCGAGCATCCTCAAACAGAACATCGCGCTGGCATTGGTCATCAAGGCGATCTTTCTTGGGGTAACCTTCGCCGGACTCGCCACCATGTGGATGGCGGTGTTCGCCGACATGGGCGTGAGCCTGTTGGTGGTGTTCAACGGTCTGCGTCTATTGCGCAAATAACGATGAGGGGCGGGTGTGCTGAGTGCCGAGCTAAAGGCGTTTTACATGGTGGCCCGTTTGGGCAGCATTACCCTGGCGGCCAAGAAGCTCGGTCTGAGCCAGCCCACGGTGACGACCCAGATTCGCCATCTGGAAAGCCAGTACTCGGTTGAGCTGTTCTACCGTGGCGGCCGCCGCCTCAGCGTCAGCGACGAAGGCGCGCGGCTGCTGCCGATGGTCAAGGCGCTGTTGCAGCAGGAAGCCGATATCGAGTTTTTCCTGCGCAACAGCGGCCAGGTCCAGGGCACGCTGCGCATCGCCGCCACCGCGCCTTATTACATCCTCGATCTGGTGAAGACCTTCCGCGAGCGCCTGCCGCAGGTGGAAGTCTCGGTGGAAATCGGCAACTCCCAGCAAGTGCTCGAAGCGCTGGAGGATTACCGGGTCGATGTCGCCGCTTCTTCGCAATTGCTCGACGACCCGCGACTGATTCGTCGGGTGCTCGGCAGCGATCCGCTGGTGTTGGCGGTGCATCGCAATCATCCGTTGGCCGCGCACGACCATGTGCCGCTCAGTGCGTTGGCCGGGCATACCTTGTTGATGCGGGAGTCGGGCTCGACCACGCGGCGTCTGACCGAGGCGTTGCTGGCGAGTGCCGGGGTGAGTTTCGGGCCGTTGCTGGAGATCGGCAGCCGGGAGTCGATTCGCGAGGCGGTGCTGCGCAACATCGGCATCAGCATCATTGCCCGCCAGGAAGTGCCGCACGACCCGCAACTGCGGGTGCTGACCCTCGAAAATGCGCCGCAGATTCCCGAGTACCTGTATTGCCTCAAGGAACGCAAGGGCGCGCGATTGCCGGCGGCGTTCCTCGGTTTGGCGCAGGAAATGGCGCCGGCCTGAGAGCTGGGTTGCCTGTGCTGGCCTCTTCGCGGGCAAGCCCGCTCCCACAGGTGTCGCTGGTGTTTACAAGATCTGTGTTCACTGCAGAACCCTGTGGGAGCGGGCTTGCCCGCGAAGGCGTCAGATCAATCGCTACACGATCTGAATCTAATGAACCCAAATCCCTGAATACCACTATCAGCCGTTTTTGCCTCACTGCCACATGACGGACGCATTGCCGCCCTAGGATGGCCTTCATCTGCTTGATGAGGCCTGTCCATGAACCACTCGATTGCAACTGCCCTGACCCACCCCGGCGCCCCGATGAAAGTGCGCGGGGTGCAGAAACGCTTTGGCGCTTTCACCGCGCTGGACAACGTTTCCCTCGACGTGGCGGCCGGTGAGCTGGTGTGTCTGCTGGGCCCGTCGGGTTGTGGCAAAACCACGTTGCTGCGCTGCATCGCCGGTCTGGAGAAGCAAGACAGCGGCGAGTTGTACCTCAGTGATCGCGACGTTTCCCACCTGGCACCGCAAGCCCGGGACTACGGGATTCTGTTCCAGTCCTACGCGCTGTTCCCCAATCTCACCGTCGACGCGAACATTGCCTACGGCCTGGCCGGCAGCGGGCGCGATGAAGTGCGCAAGCGAGTCGGCCAGATGCTCGAACTGGTCGGCCTGACCGGCAGCGAGAAAAAGTACCCCGGCCAATTGTCCGGCGGCCAGCAACAACGAGTGGCACTGGCCCGCGCCTTGGCCCCGGCGCCGTCGCTGTTGTTGCTGGACGAACCGATGTCGGCCCTCGACGCCAGGGTTCGCGAGCATCTGTGCACCGAGCTGCGCCAACTGCAACGCAACCTCGGCATCACCACGCTGATGGTCACGCACAATCAGGACGAGGCCATGCTGATGGCCGACCGCATCGCCGTGATGAACAACGGCAAGGTCGAGCAATACGCCACGCCGCAGGAAATCTACAACCGCCCGGCCACGCCGTTTGTGGCGGAGTTTGTCGGGCAGGGCAACTGGCTGCCATTCCTTCGCAGCAGCGACAGCCACGCACAAGTAGGCGGGATGAACCTGCGCCTGGCCGAAGGCAGTGCGAAAACTGCGTCGGGCCGTTTGTTCTGCCGACCCGAGGCGATCAACGTCAACCCGTTGGTACACGAAGAAAACCTGTTCCCGGCCAAGGTTCGCGAGATCACCTTCCTCGGCAACCGTTGCCGCATGAGCTTCGAGCTTGACCAATTGCCCGGCCATCCGCTGCTGGCGGAACTGGCCCCGGAAGCCATGCCACGCCTCGGCGCCCAACAGATCATGGTCGCCTTGCCGCCGCGCAGCCTGCAGGTGTTTGCCTGATGAGCGCGAACCTCGCGCTGCCGATACCGCACAAGCAGGTGCGGCGGGCCTCCCGCGCCGAGATCGGCGACCGGGTGTTCGTGGTCGGCGGCAAAGTGCTGTTGCTGGTGTTGCTCGGCGTCGCGGTGTTGATGCCGCTGCTGGCGATCTTCTGGCGTGGTTTCAGCGCAGAGGCCGGGCAGGGCGGTGGCGTGGTCGCGGCCCGTGAGTTGGTGACCAGCGCCAATTTCCACTGGTTGCTCGGCAACAGCCTGAAAGTTTCCCTCAGCGTCGCGGCCATCGTCGTACCGCTGGCCTACCTGTTTGCCTACGCGCTGCAACGCACCTTGATTGCGGGCAAAGGACTCTGGCGCGGGATATCGTTGCTGCCACTGATGGCGCCGTCGATGCTGCCGGGGATCGCCTTGGTGTATCTGTTCGGCAACCAGGGCCTGTTGCGCGGTTTGCTCGCGGACAACATCTACGGCTTCTGGGGCATCGTTCTCGGTGAGGTGATCTACACCTTCCCGCACGCGTTGATGATTCTGCTGTCGGCGCTTTCGTTGGCGGATGCGCGACTGTTCGATGCCGCCTCCAGCATGGGCGCCAGCCCGGCCAAAGCCTTCCGCAGCATCACCTGGCCGGCGACGCGTCAGGCGGTGTTCGCCGCGTTTTGCCTGGTCTTCACGTTGACCATCACTGACTTCGGCGTGCCCGTGGTGGTCGGTGGCGACTATCAAGTGCTGGCGCTGGAAGCCTACAAAGCCGTGGTCGGCCAGCAACAATTCGGTCGCGGCGCCTTGATTGGCATGGTGCTGTTGCTGCCGGCGCTGTTCAGCTTCGGCGTCGATGCCTGGCTGCGTCGGCGTCACGGCGATGCCATGAGCGGTCGGGCGCAAGTCTTCAAGCCGGCACCGTCGACGCTGCGGGACGGCTGCTACCTGGCCATCGTCCTGCTGATCTGCGCCGTGTTGCTGCTGGTGTTCGGCATGGCGGTGTACTCGTCGCTGGTGAAATTCTGGCCGTACAACCTGTCGCTGTCGCTCAACCATTACCAGTTCAACGACACGGCGGGCGGCGGCTGGCTGGCTTACGGCAACAGCGTGAAGATGGCCCTGTGCACGGCGTTGATCGGCAGCGTGCTGATTTTCACCGGCGCCTACCTGATGGAAAAAACCAAAGGCCAGCGCGGGCTGAACCTGACGTTGCGCCTGCTCAGTTTTGTACCGATGGCGGTGCCGGGGCTGGTGCTGGGGTTGGGTTACGTCTTCTTCTTCAACCTCAGTGGCAACCCGCTGCACGTGCTCTACGGGACCATGACCCTGCTGGTGGTCTGCACCATTGCTCACTATTTGACCACCGCGCAGATGACCGCCACCACCGCGCTGCGCCAACTCGACGCCGAGTTCGAAGCCGCCGCGCTGTCGCTCAAGGCGCCGCTGTACCGGCATTACCTGCGCGTCACCGTGCCGATCTGCCTGCCGGCGCTGCTGGACATCGTGCGCTACCTGTTCGTCTCGGCGATGACCACCGTCTCGGCGGCGATCTTCCTCTACAGCCCCGACACCATCCTCGCGGCGGTGGCGGTGCTGAACATGGACGACGCCGGCAACGTCGGCGGTGCGGCGGCGGTGCGGCGGCGATGTCGACCCTGATTCTGTTCACCTCGGCGGGCGTGTCCCTGCTGCTGGCCTGGGCTTCGCGCGGTTTGCTGCGCCGCTCCCAGGCCTGGCGGCAGACCGCGCCCGGCAACTGATTACGTACAACCCTCTCAACTCAAAAACAGGAAAAGATCATGTTCAAGCCCCTGGCCCTGGCCGCTGCTGTCCTCACCGCTTTCAGCCTGAACGCCTTCGCGGCGAAAACCGAGTTGACGGTGTACACCGCCCTCGAAGCCGAACAACTGAAGACCTACAAAGAAGCTTTCGAAAAGGCCAACCCGGACGTCGAGATCAAATGGGTGCGTGATTCCACCGGCATCATCACCGCCAAACTGCTGGCCGAGAAAGACCGCCCGCAGGCTGACGCCGTGTGGGGCCTGGCGGCGTCGAGCCTGGCGATCCTCGACCAGCAAGGCATGCTGCAAAGCTACGCGCCGAAGGACTTGGCCAAGATCGGCGGCAACTACCGCGACGCTGCCAACCCGCCAGCCTGGGTCGGCATGGACGTCTGGGCCGCGACCATTTGTTTCAACACCGTCGAAGCCGAGAAGCAAGGCCTGAGCAAACCCGTGAGCTGGCAAGACCTGACCAAGCCTGAGTACAAAGGCAAGATCGTGATGCCCAACCCGGCCTCGTCCGGCACCGGTTTCCTCGACGTCAGCGCCTGGCTGCAAACCTTCGGCGAGAAGCAGGGCTGGGCCTACATGGACGGTTTGCACCAGAACATCGGCCAGTACGTTCACTCCGGTTCCAAGCCTTGCAAACTGGCGGCCTCGGGTGAATTCCCGATTGGTATTTCCTTCGAATACCCAGCCGTGCAGTTGAAGCGCCAGGGCGCGCCGCTGGACATCATCCTGCCGAAAGAAGGCCTGGGCTGGGAGATCGAAGCGACGGCTGTGATCAAAGGCACGGCGCATGAAGACGCAGCGAAGAAACTGGCGGACTTCTCGGCCAGCCCGGCGGCGATGGAGCTTTATAAAGAGAACTTCGCGGTGCTCGCTTCGCCTGGAATTGCCAAGCCGCAGACTGAATTGCCGGCCGATTACGAGCAGCGTCTGATCAAGAATGACTTTGCCTGGGCGTCGAAGAATCGCGACGAAATCCTCACCGAGTGGCGCAAGCGGTATGACGGCAAGTCCGAGAAGGTGGTTGCCAAGTAAATCTTCATAGGCTGACAGGGCCTCTTCGCGAGCAAGCCCGCTCCCACACTGGATCAGCAGGTTGCTGAAGATTTGTGAATCGCCACAAATCCCCTGTGGGAGCGAGCTTGCTCGCGATAGCGGTCTGTCATTCAGGACAAAACCCAATGACCCAACTCAACGACATGCTCATCGTCGGCGCTGGCATTCTCGGCCTGTCCCACGCCTACGCCGCCGCCAGACGCGGCCTCAAAGTCACGGTTTTCGAACGCAGCGAAACTCCGCTGGGTGCCTCGGTCCGCAACTTCGGCCAGGCCCTGGTCACCGGCCAGCCCCCCGGCCAAATGCTCGAACTGGCGAAAACCAGCCGCGAGATCTGGGGCCAATGGGCGCAACTCGCCGGCCTGCACCTCAAGCGCAACGGTTCCTACCTGTTCGCCCGCACTGAAGCTGAAGAACAGTTGCTCGAAGCCTTTTGCAGCGGTCGCGCCGTGGAGCACGGTTACCGCGTCGAGCTGCTGCGCGGTGCGGCATTGCGCGACGTGTATGGCGGTCAATTCAGCCATCACCGCGCCGCGTTGCATGGCATGCACGACCAGCAACTGTATTCCCGTGAAGCGATTCCGGCGCTGATCAACTACCTGCGCGGCGAACTCGGCGTCGAGTTTCACTTCTCCACGCTGGTGCGCGACATCGAGCCCGGTCGCTTGCACAGCACCGCCGGGACCTTCAGCGCGGCGCAGATCATCGTTTGCTCTGGCCACGACTATCAGACCTTGCTGGCCGAGCCGATTGCGGCGCTCAAACCGCAAGTATGTCGTCTGCAAATGCTCCGCGCCCGCCCGCAGATTAACCTCAACCTGCAACACGCGTTGCTCACCGGGTTGAGTTGCGTGCATTACGGTGCTTTCGCCGATCTGCCGGAAGCGGCGGCGGTGCGGGCGCAAATCCTGCGTGACGCACCGCACCTGCAAGAAAACGGCATTCACCTGCTGATCAGCCCGACGCCCTACGGCGAATTGATCATCGGCGATTCCCACCACTACGGCCGCGATCCGTCGCCGTTCAATGCCGAGCAGGTGGACGACTGGATGATCGAACTGGCCGAGCAAACGCTGGGCTGCCAGGTGCAAGTGCTCGAGCGTTGGCAAGGCGTCTACGGTTCGCGGGGGCCGGGGCCGTTCTCGTTCCTGCGGCCGATGCCGGGCGTCAGTGTGGCGCTGATGCATTCGGGCGTGGGCATGAGCGTCGGGCCGGCAATGGCAGAGCGAAATGTCGCGGTGTTGATGGGGGACGTTTGATGCAGCACCACGCACAGGTGATCGCCGAGGTGTTCGCGCTGTATGAACGCTTTGGCGCCAGTGATTACATCGGCGAGCCGGTGTCGCAGATCGAGCACATGTCCCAGGCTGCCGAACGGGCTATCGCCGAAGGCTTCGATGACGAAGTGGTGCTGGCCGCGTTCTTCCACGACATCGGCCATATCTGCGCCGAGAGCGCCGAGAACATGGGCGGCTTTGGCGTGGTCAGCCACGAGCGCCTGGGCGCCGATTACTTGCGCCGTGCCGGTTTCAGCGAGCGCATGGCGCGACTGGTGGAATACCACGTTCAGGCCAAGCGTTATCTGACGCTGAAAGAGCCAGGTTACTACGAGCGCTTGAGTGAGGCCAGCCGTCGGACGCTGGAATATCAGGGCGGGGTGATGTCGCTGGCCGAGGCCGAAGCCTTCGAGCAAGACCCGTTGTGCGCGGTGAGTTTGCGCATGCGGCAGTGGGATGAGTTGGCGAAGGAGATGGCAGTGCCGGTGATGGATCTTGAGGTATTGAAGGGGAAGGCGTTGCGGTTGTTGGCTGGTATGACGTGAGACCGAGTTGCTGCTTTCGCGAGCAAGCCCGCTCCCACACGGGGATGCATTCCCCTGTGGGAGCGGGCTTGCTCGCGAAGGGGCCGGTATGAACAACGCCTCACTTGATGCCTATAACTGTTTAGCCAACAACTCAATCTGCTCTTGCCTCTGCGCCTGATTCAACTTCGGATGCGGATTGAGCGACGACCACTGCGGATACGCCCGGGCCTTGTTCAGCGCCTCGGGCAGTTTGCCTTCGCGCCAGGTCTTGTCTTGCGGCGTGGCCACTTGAATGCTGTCCAGCGCCGCATGCCCGCGCGCATTCAGTGCCTGCACCAATTGCCGCTGACGCAGCGCCAACAACCGCAACACGCTGTCATCGACCGTCAATTCCCGCTGCCCCTTGAGCTTGCCCATCAACCGGCTACCGTAACTGCGCGCGGTTTGCAGCGCGCCGCCGGCAATCGCCCCGGCCAGTGCCGCTGCGCCGAGGGTCAAACCGCCGACCAGCAAGTCCACGCCGGCACCCGCCGCCGCGCCGGCCGCGATCCCGCCGCCGACGCGCACGCCGAGTTGTCTGAGGGTTTCGGGGTTGAACAAGTCATCGCCCCAACGGCCATCGAGCAGCGGCAGATCAGTGGCCGCAGCGTCCTGCGGACGAAATGCGTAGAGCTTGAGCAAGGCTTCGACGCAACGCTGTTCGCGCTGGCGCACGGCTTTGCGCAACTCGCTGATCGCTTGGCGCTCCTGCTCGGCCTCGCTGACCACGCTGCGCCGGCACGCCGCGCAGTCGATCAACAACTCGGCAATCAGCCGCGCCGCACTTTGCTGGCGAGCAAGACGCTGGGCCTGTTGATCGACGATCAACCGCTCAAGCTGCGGTCGGGCGTTTTCCAGCAGCAGCGCGAGGCTTTCATAGAGGCGCCGCTCGCCATCTTCCGGCGGCGCGACGCTGTCGAAACGCACCAGCGCATGCAGCCCCAGCCGCGCCAATGCTTCGCGCCAATCCGGCTCACGGTGGTGGGCGCTGCTAACGAAATTCAGCACCGGCAGCAACGGTTTGCCGCAACTGGCCAACACTTCCAGTTCGTCGCGATATTTGGCCAGCACCGGCTCCCGGGCGTCGATCACATAGAGGCCGGCGTCGCAGGTCAGCAGTTGGCGCAGCACCTTGGCTTCCTGTTCGAAACGCTGCCGTGCCTCGCTGCCTTCAAGGAATCGCGCCAATCGCGCCGGGCCGTCGAGGCGTTCGCCGGGACGCTCCAGGCGTTCGAGGTAGTCGAGCAGGGCGATGGCATCTTCCAGCCCCGGCGTGTCGAACAAATCCAGCAACGGCTCCCCGTCCACCGACAACCGAGCGCCTTCGACATGGCGCGTGGTGCTGGGGCGATGGGAGACTTCGCCGAAGCCGACGTCGCGGGTCAGGGTGCGCAGCAACGAGGTTTTGCCGACATTGGTGTGGCCGACCACCGCGAGTTTCAACGGCGCTTGCGACGGATTAGTCATGACCGGTCTCCAGCCAGTTCATCGGCGCGCAATCGGCGAACGGCAATTGCAGTTGTTGCAGTGCCAGGTGCCAGTCGCCGAGTCGCGCGGCGTCCAGCGCTTCGCCGCTCGGCGCTTGCAGCAGCCAGACGCGGGTAGCCGCAGCATTGCGCGCCAGTTCAGCGATCAACGCCAGGCTGCCGCGATCTGGCGAGCGCCGTGGATCGCAGGCGATGACCAGACGTTCGGGCGGGAAGCGGCTGAGTTGTTCCAGGAGTTTGTGCCGCGATTCGCGACTGTCGAGAACGCCGGCATTGCTCACGTTGTTCGGCAGTGGCGGCGGCCACGGGCGTTGGTCGTCGAGTTCGATGGCCACCAACAGCGCGCCGTTGCTTTGCAGGTCACGGCTGGCGCTTTCGATTTTATGCAGCTGCGCGGGCGCGGCATCGCTGATACCCAGGCGTTCACTGGTGGGCATCAGGCGTTCGCGCAGTTGGGCGTAGCCGGGCAGGTTCAGGTCGATGCGTAATCTCGCCTGGCCGGACGTCCAGCGCCACCGGCAAAACAGCGCCAGCAGCAGGCGCGGGAAAACCCCGTAAACCACCAGCACGCCGACCAGCCACGTGGCCCAGGCCTGACGGGCACTTTCGATGTTCAAGGCGCCATCGCCACTGGCGCGGATCATGTCCACGGTCGGCACGTTGAAGCCGAGCATGGCCGGCAGGGCGCCGAGCGCTTGAGTCATGGCGACGAAGGTGTCAGCGCCGAGGAGCGTGGTTTCCCAGACGAAGCCGTAGCGCCGGGTCGCCATCAGCGTTAGCAGAATCGCCAAGGCGCTGAGCATCGCCAGCAGCCACAAGGTATTGACCAGCACGCCGATCGCCCAGCGATTGAGTTTGTGCCGTTGCAGCAATAACAGCAGGGCCGGCGCCAGTTGCGCGGCTTTGGCATCGCGGGCGAGTTTTTCGCTGAGCCACAACCACAAGCGCCCGAGGCTGGCGCCGTGTTCGCCGGCGAACATCAGGCCCAGCGCCCAGCTCAGCAACAGAATCAGGTTCAACCCGAGCAGGCTGCCCAAGGCCCAGAACACATTGACCGGCGTCTGTCCGTTGCCCAGCGCGGCAAAGGCCAGGCCGGCGCCACTGACCACGGCCAGCACCGCGAGCACGATCAGCGCCAGTCGCGCGCCTTGCAGCCAATGGTTGAGCGCGGCGGTCAAGCCATCGCGCTCGGCCAGCCACAGCGCACGGCGTTGAATGCGCGACGGCAGGTCGCCGCCGGCGCTGCGGGCCAGTCGGTTGGCTTCCAGGTCTTCGAGGGCGCCGGCGTGTTCTTCTCGCAGGCGCACGGTTTCGGTCAGCCAGAAGTTTTGCAGTGGAGTCAGTTCAGTCACGCGGCATTCCGTCGCTTGGATGAGCGGTGAGCATAACCGCTGTGGCGCTTATCGGGAAAAGGGCGGCTCTGGTATCCTCGCCGGCATGACTAAATCACTCCCCCTCAGCCTGATCGCAGCCCTCGGTGAAAACCGTGTGATCGGCGTCGACAACTGCATGCCCTGGCACTTGCCGGGGGACTTCAAATACTTCAAGGCCACCACCCTCGGCAAGCCGATCGTCATGGGTCGCAAGACCTGGGATTCCCTCGGTCGTCCGCTGCCGGGCCGGTTGAACATCGTGGTCAGCCGTCAGGCGGATCTGGTGCTGGAAGGCGCGGAAGTTTATCCGTCGCTGGAGGCCGCCGTGGTTCGCGCCCAGGCGTGGGCGACAGAGCAGGGCGTCGATGAGGTGATGCTGATTGGCGGCGCGCAGTTGTATGCGCAAGGCATGGCGCAGGCGGATCGGTTGTACCTGACGCGCGTGGCGTTGAGCCCGGACGGCGATGCGTGGTTTCCGCAGGTTGATCTGGCGCAGTGGAAGTTGGTGTCGAACATCGAGAATCCGGCTGTGGACGACAAGCCGGCGTACAACTTCGAGGTTTGGGAAAAGGCTTAAGAGCAAGAGCTTCGCGAGCAAGCCCGCTCCCACAGGGGGGTTGTGATGCTTACACAATGTGTGCGTCACCGCAGGCCCCATGTGGGAGCGGGCTTGCTCGCGAAGAGGCCCTCTCAGTCACTGAAAATCTTAAGCCTGAGCCAACTCCGCATGCTCATCCGCATCCAGCAGTTCTTTATCCGTCTGCTGCATCAGCTGGCTGGTAATCGCGCCAGCGGTGATCGAACCACTGACGTTCAACGCCGTGCGCCCCATATCAATCAGCGGCTCGACTGAAATCAGCAACGCCACCAGTGACACCGGCAAGCCCATCGCCGGCAGCACGATCAGCGCCGCGAACGTCGCGCCGCCACCGACACCGGCCACACCCGCCGAACTCAACGTCACAATCGCCACCAGCGTTGCGATCCACAGCGGGTCCAGCGGGTTGATGCCCACGGTCGGCGCCACCATCACCGCCAACATCGCCGGGTACAGCCCGGCGCAACCGTTCTGGCCGATGGTCGCGCCGAACGAAGCGGCGAAACTGGCGATGGACTGCGGGATACCCAAGCGGCTGGTCTGCGCTTCAATGCTCAGCGGAATCGTTGCCGCGCTGGAGCGGCTGGTGAACGCAAAGGTCAGCACCGGCCAGATCTTGCGGAAGAAGCGCAGCGGGTTGATCCCGGCCGCCGACACCAGCACGCCGTGGACCACAAACATCAGGCCCAGGCCGATGTAGGACACCACCACAAAACTGCCGAGCTTGATGATGTCTTGCAGGTTGGAGCCGGCGACCACTTTGGTCATCAGCGCCAACACGCCGTACGGCGTCAGCTTCATCACCAAACGCACCAGACGCATCACCCAGGCTTGCAGGGTGTCGATGGCGTTGATCACTTTCTGGCCTTTCTCGACGTCATCCTTGAGCAGTTGCAGGGCCGCGACGCCGAGGAACGCGGCGAAAATCACCACGCTGATGATCGAGGTCGGCTTGGCCCGCGCCAGGTCGGCGAAGGGGTTTTGCGGAATGAACGACAGCAGCAGCTGCGGCACATTCAGGTCCGCGACCTTGCCGGCGTAGTCGGTCTGAATGGTTTGCAGACGAGCCATTTCCTGGGTGCCGGCGACCAGACCTTCAGCGGTAAGCCCGAACAGGTTGGTCAGGCCGATACCGATCAGCGCCGCAATGGCCGTGGTGAACAGCAGCGTGCCGATGGTCAGGAAGCTGATCTTGCCCAGCGACGAGGCGTTGTGCAGCCGTGCCACGGCACTGAGGATCGAGGCGAACACCAGCGGGATCACGATCATTTGCAGCAACTGCACGTAACCGTTGCCCACCAGATCGAACCAGCCGATCGAGGCTTTGAGCACCGGGTTACCGGCCCCGTAAATGGCGTGCAACGCCACACCAAATGCCACGCCCAAGGCCAGCGCGAGCAGGACTTTTTTCGCCAGGCTCCAGGTGGTGTGACGGGTTTGTGCCAGGCCAATCAGTAAGGCGAGGAACACCAGCAGATTGAGGATCAGCGGCAGATTCATTAAAAACTCCGAAAGACTTGTGCCAGCCACCTTCTGGGGCAGCTGCGAACCGGCAAGCCTAACAGGTTGATTTGCAATGAATTAATACCAAAAACGTATGGAAACCGTCGTTTTTGGAATAAGCCGGTGTCGCTGTGAGGGATGCAGCTGGCGCGATGGGTACGTTAGCGGTCGCTGACAGACGTGAGTTGTCACAGTTATTTGTTAGCGTCGATGTGTTCCGCATTCAGGTCTTTTAATAAGGAGAAGCATGCCAATGAAGTTCGCACCGAAATTTCTGGCAGTAGCAATGTGCCTGGGCCTTGCCAGCCAAGTTTTCGCGACCGATTTGAAACACTGGCCCGCCGATCAGGCCAAGGCCCTGGACGCGATGATCGCCGCCAACGCCAACAAAGGTAACTACGCGGTGTTCGACATGGACAACACCAGTTACCGCTACGACCTCGAAGAGTCGTTGCTGCCATTCATGGAAAACAAAGGCCTGATCACCCGCGACACGCTCGACCCCTCCCTGAAACTGATTCCGTTCAAAGACACCGCCGACCACAAGGAAAGCCTGTTCAGTTACTACTATCGCCTCTGCGAAATCGACGACATGGTGTGCTACCCATGGGTCGCCCAGGTGTTCTCCGGCTTTACGCTCAAAGAACTCAAAGGCTATGTCGACGAGTTGATGGCTTCCGGCAAACCGGTGCCCACCACGTATTACGACGGCGACGTGGTCAAGACCCTCGACGTCAACCCGCCGAAAGTCTTCACCGGCCAGGCCGAGCTGTACAACAAGCTCATGGAAAACGGCATTGAGGTCTACGTGATGACGGCCGCATCCGAGGAGCTGGTGCGCATGGTCGCCGCCGATCCGAAGTACGGCTACAACGTCAAACCGCAAAACGTGATCGGCGTGACCACGCTGCTCAAGGACCGCAAGACCGGCGAACTGACCACCGCGCGCAAACAGATCAGCGCTGGCAAGTATGACGAAAAGGCCAACCTCGGCCTCGAACTGACACCGTACCTGTGGACCCCCGCGACCTGGATGGCCGGCAAGCAAGCGGCGATCCTGACCTACATCGATGAATGGAAAAAACCGGTTCTGGTGGGCGGCGATACCCCGACCAGTGACGGCTACATGCTGTTCCACAGCGTCGACGTGGCCAAGGGTGGCATCCACTTGTGGGTCAACCGCAAAGACAAATACATGACCCAGCTCAACGGGATGATGGCCAAGAATGCTGCGGCTCAGGCCAAGGAAGGATTGCCGGTCACCGCGGACAAGAACTGGGTGATCGTCAAGCCGGAAGAGATCCAGTAAGACTGCGTCGCACCCATCGCGAGCAAGCTCGCTCCCACAATGGATTTGTGATCGACGCAAAACCTTGAGGAGCAAGCTCCCTTCCACAATGGTGTTGTGACCGGCGCCAAACCCTGTGGGGAGCGGGCTTGCTCGCGAAAGCGGTGTGTCAGTCGGCATCAATGTCGGATCTGAAGACCCCTTCGCGAGCAAGCCCGCTCCCACCGTTGACCGAGTCGTTGACGTTCGACCTGTTCGACAAGCAGTACTTCATCCCGTCGTACAGCCAGGTCTCAGCCAACAACTACGACGGCGATCCGCGCAAAAAAATACCCCGCACTTGGCGGGGTATTTTTATTGATTGCAAGCAAACACAACTGTGGCGAGGGGGCTTGCCCCCGTTGGGTTGCGAAGCGACCCCCCGGATCATTCAGACCCAACGAGTCTTCTTGACTGGCGACTGCTTCGCCGCCGAACGGGGCGGTGCGGCGGTCCGACGAGCCCCCTCGCCACAGTGTTACAGCCCGTCGAGCATCGCCTTGTTACGCACAGCGCCCTTGTCGGCACTGGTCGCCAGCAGGGCGTAGGCTTTCAGCGCGGTGGTCACTTTGCGTGGACGTTTTTCCACAGGCTTCCAGCCTTTCTGATCCTGCTCGGCACGGCGGCCGGCCATTTCCGCGTCGCTGATCAACAGGTTGATCGAGCGGTTCGGAATGTCGATCAGCACTTTGTCGCCGTCCTGCACCAGACCAATCGCGCCACCGGCTGCGGCTTCAGGCGAAGCGTGGCCGATGGACAGGCCCGAGGTGCCGCCGGAGAAACGGCCGTCGGTGAGCAGGGCGCAGGCTTTGCCCAGGCCCTTGGATTTCAGGTAGGACGTCGGGTACAGCATTTCCTGCATGCCTGGGCCGCCTTTCGGGCCTTCGTAACGAATGATCACGATGTCGCCGGCCTTCACTTCGTCCGCGAGGATGCCGCGTACGGCACTGTCCTGGCTTTCGAAGATCTTCGCGTTGCCTTCGAACACGTGGATCGACTCGTCGACGCCGGCGGTTTTCACCACGCAGCCGTCCAGCGCGATGTTGCCGTACAGCACGGCCAGGCCGCCTTCTTTCGAGTAGGCGTGCTCGACACTGCGGATGCAGCCGTTTTCACGGTCGTCGTCCAGGGTTTCCCAGCGGGTCGACTGGCTGAACGCAGTTTGCGTCGGGATGCCTGCCGGGCCGGCCTTGAAGAAGTGATGCACCGCTTCGTCGTCAGTCTGGGTGATGTCCCACTTGGCAATGCCTTCGGCCAGGGTCTTGCTGTGCACGGTCGGCAAGTCGGTGTGCAGCAGGCCGCCACGGGCCAGCGAACCGAGGATGCTGAAGATCCCGCCGGCACGGTGCACGTCTTCCATGTGGTACTTCTGGATGTTCGGCGCGACTTTGCACAGTTGCGGCACGTGGCGGGAGAGACGGTCGATGTCGCGCAGGTCGAAATCGATCTCGGCTTCCTGGGCCGCGGCCAGCAAGTGCAGGATGGTGTTGGTGGAACCGCCCATGGCGATGTCCAGCGTCATGGCGTTCTCGAACGCCTTGAAGTTGGCGATGTTGCGCGGCAGCACCGACTCGTCGTTCTCGCCGTAGTAACGCTTGCACAGCTCGACGATGGTGCGACCGGCCTGCAGGAACAGTTGCTCGCGGTCGCTGTGAGTGGCGAGGGTCGAACCGTTGCCCGGCAAGGCCAGGCCCAGCGCTTCAACCAGGCAGTTCATCGAGTTGGCGGTGAACATGCCAGAGCACGAACCGCAGGTCGGGCAGGCGCTGCGCTCGTACTCAGCGACTTTCTCGTCAGAAGCGCTGGAGTCGGCGGCGATCACCATGGCGTCGACGAGGTCGAGACCGTGGCTGGCCAGTTTGGTCTTGCCGGCTTCCATCGGGCCGCCAGAGACGAAAATCACCGGGATGTTCAGGCGCAGGGACGCCATCAGCATGCCGGGGGTGATCTTGTCGCAGTTGGAGATGCAGACGATGGCGTCGGCGCAGTGGGCGTTGACCATGTACTCGACGGAGTCGGCGATGATCTCGCGGCTCGGCAGCGAATACAGCATGCCGTCGTGGCCCATGGCGATGCCGTCATCGACAGCAATGGTATTGAATTCCTTGGCTACACCGCCGGCACGTTCGATCTCGCGCGCGACCAGTTGACCCAGGTCCTTGAGGTGGACGTGGCCCGGTACGAACTGGGTGAAGGAGTTGGCAATGGCGATGATCGGCTTTTTGAAGTCGTCATCTTTCATCCCCGTGGCGCGCCACAGTGCGCGGGCGCCGGCCATGTTGCGGCCGTGGGTGGATGTTTTCGAGCGGTAATCAGGCATGAAGCACTCCGGGCGGCTAATCAGGTATCAAAAGGGAAGTGAGCTTCTATTGACGTCTGGAACACTCAGAAATAGCCGTGTGTCCGGAAGTTGCCGATAACTTTGCGGGATCGCCGCGCGCTTCAGCTTGAGCTCATAAACCCGCCGGGGGATGTCTGGCGATGAATGTCGCGATTCTACACGGCTGGTGTCAGGAGGGAATGGCTGCAAGCGTGCAGTTGGCACTGACAAGACGTGTGGGCAGCACGATCAGCGTCATATCGCGGTGCTCAATTGGCGTCGGCTGGTCAGGGAGTTCAATCCCAGGCCCACCGCACTCGAGATCAAAAAGCACAGGGCCAGGGCGGTGGTCAGGTGTTCGCTGGCCAGGTTGATCACGCTGCTGATCAGACCGCCACACATGAAAATCAGCAGGCTGCCGGCGGAGGTCGCGGTGCCAGCGTGTTGCGGATAGAGGCTCATTGCCCTGGAGTTTGCGATGGGCCGGGAGATGGTGGTGCCGGCCGTACAGATCAGCATGGGGATCAGCACGGTGGCGACGGACAGGCCGAATTGCCAAACCAGCCACAGCATCACCAGACCCGAAAGCGCAATCAGGTACAGGCCGATGCCTATCTGTCTGCCGCCCTCCATCTGGCGGTGCAGCACGCTGGCAACCACCCCGCCGATCACATAGGCCGCGCCGTATATCAGCAGCGTCCAGGCGAACTCATAAGTCGACAGATTCAAGTGTTCCATGAAAATGATCGGCGACATGACGATGAACGAGAAATGGCAGGCGAAGGCCAGTGCGGAAATCAGCCAGTAACTCAAGAAGCGGATGTCTGAACAGAGTCGCCAATAGGTGCCGAAAAATCGCCGGGGTAATGCGCTGCTGCCGCGGGTGTCCGCAAGCAGGAACCAGGCTCTCAGCCAGACAACAATCGCCAGGATGATGAAGACATGAAAACTGCCCTGCCAGCCGACATATAACTGCAACCACGTGCCCATCAGGGGCGAACAGCAAATGAAGATCCCGCCTGCAGTTGCCATCCAGATTCGGAGCCGCTCCAGCTCCTGACCGACGAACAGATCCTGCACAAGCGCCTGCGACAAGGCAAACGATCCGCAGCCCACGGCCTGGACCACGCGAAAGCCCAGGAACCAGTTGTAATCGCTGGCGAACAGACAGCCTGCCGCGCCCATGGCGGCCAGGGCAATCCCCGACAGTAGCAGCTTCTTGCGGCCGAACATGTCGGACAACGGCCCGATCAGCAGTAACGAAAACGCGAGGCCGACGGCAAACAGGCTGACGGACAGAGCGATGTCCGAGGGCGATGTGCGGAAATGGTCAGCGAGGGCTGGAAAGGAAGGCAGGACCACATCCAGCGGGAAAACGGCGAGCAAAGTCATGATCATCAACAGCGTGACCATGCTCCGTTTATGGGTGCTGCTTTGCTGTTTTCCTTCATTCATCGAAAAGCCCAGCTTTGGAGAAAAGTTGCCGATTGGCAGGCAAATCAAAGAACCCCGCCTTGCTCAATGCGTTCAGCGTGGCACGAGCTCCTGAACGAGCGCGGCCCAGATGCGCATCCGGGGTTGTCAGCTCACCCAGGATTTGCCCGGCAGACACTTCAGCCAGACCGGCACTGCGCAGGCTTTCGCGGAGCCAATGTTCATCAATCTCAAAGAAGATCAGCAGGGTTTCCAGCAACACCCTGGCGGCGAACGTGCGTTGACCGCCGCTCAATTGCAGCCACAGGTAATGAAACACTTCGCAAAAGTAGCGACTGTGCCGAGCCTCGTCGGCAAGGTGGTCCCTGAGCATTTCCTGAACGCTGCTCACCAGCTCGTCGCGACAGACGTCCAGCAGTTCACTGGCAATAATCGTTTCCGAGACGAACCCGACGAGAAACCACGCCAGTGCCTTGTGCTTGTCCGGTGCGCGGTCCAGTAGCGCGTTCAGCCGGATAATGCGCTGGGGCATGACCGGGCGATCGGTCATGCCGTAAACATCGGCTATCTGTTCGGCGAGGGCGTTGGAGAACAGCGCGTGATAACCCTCATCGGTATAGAGCTGCAATGCGGCGGTTTTCATGCGGGGCGGGATGGAGACGCCAAGTTCGTTGTGGACAATGGTTTCCACGGACCGATTGACGATCCGGTGTTCAAGCAGGGTGGTGTAGTCGAGGAAATACACCAGATGGTTGGCAGCCAGACGATGGGCAATGTTGCTGTCCGCGGCTTTGATCGACGGGTGATTCAGGTAAGGGATAAAGGCCGGCGGGAACCAGTATCGAGTCTCCAGTTGCCATTGCAGGTTAGCCGGCAATAGATAAGCGTGCTGGCTGGTGCGTACGGAGGCTCGGGTATTCCAGTCCGCCAGTGTGAATCGGTGCGCCCACTGGCTGAGGACCGTCGTAGGTTCGACAAGCAATCGGGTCATTGTTCGCGCTCCCTGTTGCTCAACATCGCCTTCAGTTCCTTGCACATCACTTGACCATCGCTCTGGCCGCAACCGACAAAAAACAACGGTTGCTCCGCGCTGTTCTCGAGCCCCAGCAGCGCTTCAACCTGGTCGTCCGTCAGGGCTCCGGTCAGCCAGGTGTTCAAACCCAGCGAGGTCGCCACCAGTTGGAAGGTCTGGGAGATGTGACCTGCCTCGACGTACGCCATCCGGTAGGCTCGCGAGTGTTCGTATTTCCACCACAGCTTGTCGAAGCGACTGGTGATGAACAGACCCGCCGGCAAGTTGTTGATGAAATGTTGCCCGCACAGCAGTTGCCCCAAGGGCTGGGTGGGCAAAGGCTTGACGAGGCTCAGCGCGTGCTCGGTGGGGTGGTAGGCGTAGAGGCCGGGTTCCAGGTTGCTGACGTTCTGCGCCAGGAAGAAACCTTCACAGGCGTTAAGTCCGCCGCCGGAGGGGCTGCTTCGCCGGGCACCGAGGCCTTCGACAATGCTGTCGTCGATGTCGTCCTTGCGCTCATGCAGATAGCCGAGGGACAGGTACAACAAGGTACTGACCATTTCGAGGGGCACGGCTTCGCCGGTGAAGACGCGGCAGGTTTTGCGGTCGAGCAGTGCGGTTGCCAGCGAGCCTTGCGGCAGGCATTGAGGTTCTGGCAGGGCGATCAACTCGTGCGGCGGGCATTCCGATGGTCTGGCGGGTGGCGCTGGCGTGCTCAGCACGTCCGAGCAGTGATCCAGATATTGTCTCGACCATTGATGGATATCTTGCGGGACATGTTCGCAGGGAATGTTCTTGGTGCCGATATGAAATATTTTCGATAGTTCATCCCAACCCCACTTGCAAATGTCCGGGGCGGTTGATGTCAGTATTCCTGCACTGAGAAGTTGGCTGTCTATTGCGTTGTTCTTATTGAATATGCTCGGGTTGTTGATCAGTTCGGCAAGTCGCGTGGAGTACTTCAGGTTGAGCTCAAACTGTTTGTGGTTTTTATAATCCCAAACTATTTGACCGGGTGTGCGAGGCAATATGAATAAATGCGGGTTGATCTGCATGATAGGCGGTTCGCTCTGGGCAATGGCATAGAGAACGCTGGGTAGCCGGCACTCCCCAGCGTTTCATTTACTTAACGGGCTTTCGGAGCGACCAGGAAAGACAGGTTGGCGATGGTGTTTGCTTCCAGAGTAATTGCTTTCATGTTTGAAACTCCTTGTGTTTGAAAGTGAGTCACTTCGCTGTGACAACTCAATCATAGAGTGTAATGAGCGCTTATCAAGGAGATGTTTGGTAGGAAGCGTCCAGTAATTTTGTCGGAATGATCTTTTGAATTCTTAATCTTTGTAAGTTATATCCGCTGTAATAAAGGGCGCAGAGAAACGTCCTGCAAGTCAGTCAGACCGCTGGAGTAGGAAGTTTGGGAGTCTTGTTGCGGATAATGTCACGGGGGGCCGACTGGCCCCCCGTTAAACCGGGGTCATCAGCTGTTAGGCAGCAGACGGCAGGTGATGCTCTTGATGTAACGCGTCTCGGCAATCGCCGGGTGTACCGGGTGATCCGGGCCCTGACCGCCACGTTCCAGCATCTGGATGTTGCGATCCAGGTGACGGGCACTGGTCAGCAGGATGTTTTGCAGATCATCTTCCGGCAGGTGCATCGAGCACGAAGCGCTGATCAGGATGCCGTCCTTGCTGAGCAGGCGCATGGCTTGCTCGTTCAGGCGACGGTAGGCGCCTTCACCGTTTTTCATGTCTTTCTTGCGTTTGATGAACGCTGGCGGATCGGCCACGATCACGTCGAAGCGTTCTTCGCTGGCTTTCAGTTCTTTCAGGGCTTCGAAGACGTCGCCTTCGATGCAGGTCATCTTCTCGGCGAAGCCGTTCAGCGCAGCGTTGCGCTCGACGCCGTCGAGGGCGAAGGCCGAAGCGTCGACGCAGAACACTTCACTGGCGCCGAACGCGGCGGCTTGCACGCCCCAACCGCCGATGTAGCTGTAGAGGTCGAGTACGCGTTTGCCTTTGGCGTAAGGGGCCAGGCGCGCGCGGTTCATGCGGTGGTCGTAGAACCAGCCGGTTTTCTGACCCTGGATGACCGGGGCTTCGAATTTCACGCCGTTCTCTTCCAGCGCAACCCACTCCGGCACCAGGCCGAACACGGTTTCGACGTAGCGGTTGAGGCCTTCGGCGTCGCGGGCAGCGGAATCGTTCTTGAACAGAATGCCGCTTGGCTTGAGCACTTGGGTCAGTGCTGCGATCACGTCGTCTTTATGGGCTTCCATGGTCGCCGAAGCGATCTGCACCACCAGGATGTCGCCGAAACGGTCGACGACCAGGCCCGGCAGCAAATCGGAATCACCGTAGACCAGGCGATAGAACGGCTTGTCGAACAAGCGGTCGCGCAAGGACAGGGCGACGTTCAGGCGATGCACCAGCAGTGATTTGTCCAGCGGCAACTTGATGTCGCGCGACAACAAGCGCGCGCAGATCAGGTTGTTCGGACTCATGGCGACGATGCCCAGCGGCTTGCCACCGGCGGCTTCGAGGATCGCCTGGTCGCCGGCCTTGAAGCCGTGCAACGGGGTAGCGGCTACATCGATTTCGTTGCTGTAGACCCACAAGTGGCCGTTTCGCAGGCGACGGTCGGCGTTGGCTTTGAGGCGCAGGCTAGGCAGGGACATGACGTCGCTCCGGAAAAAAGAGCGGGAGTATAGCGTGTTGAGGGGGGCGACGGGCCCGGTGGGCGATGAAACGCGGATGACGCCTTCGCGGGCGAGCCTGCTTCCCACAGGTTCTGTGTCGTTCAGAAAAATTGCATTTCAACTCGCTCTTGTGGGAGCGCGCTTGCTCGCGAAAGCGGTTTCGGCATTTATCGGATATCTGGACTTAAATGAAACTTCCCGCGATTACCCATCGGTGTGTCGAATCCAACTTTATAAAGGTTAGAATCGGCGCCTGACCCAGAGTGCGTACCTATGTCCCAAGAGCTGACCACCGAACAGATTCAACAGTCCCTGCAAGGCATCAGCGTGCCCGCCCAGCCGCAGATCATGGTGGATTTGCAGATGGAGCAGTACATGCCCGACCCGGACCTGGAGGTGATCGCCAAGCTGATCTCCCAGGACCCGGGCCTCTCCGGGGCGTTGCTGAAGATCGTCAACTCGCCGTATTACGGCTTGAGCAACAAGATCGCCTCGATCCAGCGCGCGGTGAATCTGCTGGGCAGCCGTTCGATCATCAACCTGATCAACGCGCAGTCGATCAAGGGCGAGATGAACGACGACACCATCGTCACCTTGAACCGGTTCTGGGACACCGCTCAGGACGTGGCCATGACCTGCCTGACGCTGGCCAAGCGCATCGGCGCCCAGGCCGGCGACGAAGCCTACGCGCTGGGGCTGTTCCATGACTGCGGCGTGCCGCTGATGCTGCAGCGTTTCCCCAATTACATGAGCGTCCTGGAAGAGGCGTATGCCAACGCCAGCGCCGAAAGCCGGGTGGTGGACACCGAAAACCGCGTGTTCAACACCAACCACGCGGTGGTCGGTTACTACACCGCCAAGTCCTGGCGCCTGCCGGAACATTTGAGCACCGCCATCGCCAATCACCATAATGCGCTGGCGATCTTCAGCGACGAGTCGTCGCGCCACGCCCAGCTGAAAAACCTGCTGGCGATCCTGAAAATGTCCGAACACATTTGTGCGTCGTACCGCGTGCTGGGCAACCAGGCCGAGGACCACGAATGGAACAGCATCAGCCAGCTGGTGCTCGACTATGTCGGTCTTTCGGACTACGACTTCGAAACCCTCAAACAAACGATCCGCGACCTCGGCAATCATCGCTGAGGGTCGGTCAGCCTGATTCGAGAGCCCCATGCCTGAACTGCCAGAAGTCGAAACCACCCGCCGTGGCATCGCGCCGCACCTGGAAGGCCAGCGGGTCAGCCGGGTGATCGTGCGTGATCGTCGTCTGCGCTGGCCGATTCCCGAGGACCTGGATGTACGGCTTTCCGGCCAGCGCATCGTCCTGGTCGAGCGCCGTGCCAAGTACCTGTTGATCAACGCCGAAGTCGGTACGCTGATCAGCCATTTGGGCATGTCGGGCAATCTGCGTCTGGTGGAAGCCGGCATGCCGGCGGCCAAGCATGAACATGTCGACATCGAACTGGAGTCCGGGTTGGCCCTGCGTTACACCGACCCGCGCCGGTTCGGCGCGATGCTCTGGAGCCTCGACCCGCTGAATCACGAACTGTTGATCCGCCTGGGGCCGGAGCCGTTGACCGATCTGTTCGACGGCGAGCGTCTGTTTCAGCTGTCGCGCGCACGCTCCATGGCGGTCAAGCCGTTCATCATGGACAACGCGGTGGTGGTCGGCGTCGGCAATATCTATGCGACCGAAGCCTTGTTTGCTGCCGGGATTGACCCGCGCCGCGAAGCCAAGGGTATTTCCCGGGCGCGCTATTTGAAACTGGCGATCGAGATCAAACGCATCCTCGCCCATGCGATCGAACGTGGCGGCACCACACTGCGCGACTTTATCGGTGGTGACGGGCAGCCGGGTTATTTCCAGCAGGAATTGTTCGCGTACGGACGGGGCGGTCAACCTTGCAAAATCTGCGGCACGGAGCTGCGCGAAGTAAAACTGGGGCAACGCGCCAGCGTCTTTTGCCCGCGCTGTCAGAGCTGAGACGTCTATAGTCAGAGTTCTGACTGTCTAGCTAGCCGAAGGACCGAGCCATGAATTCGTTGCGAACCCTGGTCGTTGTTTTGCTCCTGAGCGTCGGTGCGCCTGCGCTCGCGGCAGACAGCGACAGCGGCGATCCGCTCTACGCCATCCAGAATCCTCCTGCCTACGCCATGATCGGTGATTTGCTGATTGCCCGACCTTTGCTGGTGGCGGCGACGGTGATTGGTGCCGGGGTGTTTGTGGTGTCGTTGCCATTTACCGCCCTGGGTGGCGGCGTTGGCGATGCGGGACAGGCGTTGGTGGTCGACCCGGCGAAAGCGGCGTTTGTGCGGTGCCTGGGGTGTATTGGGGAGGGGTTTGAGCGGCGGGAGTGAAATCAGTTACATCTTCGGTGCAGCTGATGGCCTCTTCGTCGGAACGCCGCCCGGAGCAAGCCCGCTCCCACAGGGGATTTGCGTTGTGACATGCACCGACTGTGGGAGCGGGCTTGCTCGCGAAAGGGCGTTCCGACGAAGAGCCCCGAATAAACGCTACAAAAATATGGGACTCAAGCCTTGCCGGTAATCACCCGATACTTCGCCATCAACTGTTCTTCAGTCTCCGGATGCGCTTCATCCAATGGAATGCAGTCCACCGGGCACACCTGCTGGCACTGAGGTTCGTCGTAGTGGCCGACGCACTGGGTGCACAGGTTCGGGTCGATCACGTAGATCTCTTCGCCTTGGGAAATGGCGGCGTTCGGGCACTCGGGTTCGCAGACGTCGCAATTGATGCAATCGTCGGTGATGATCAGGGACATGCTAACTCCAGCCGGGGCGCGAGGCCCGGGCGTAATAAACCAATGCGCGCAATTGTGCCGCATTGGCGCCCGCAGTGCACGCGGGCGCCGCTTGAGCGGTCGTTACTTCTTGAAGCGTTCGGTCAGGGCGTCGGCCACCGCCGGGTGGACGAATTTGGTGATATCGCCACCCAACGCTGCAATTTCACGGACCAGCGTCGAAGAGATGAACGAATAACGCTCGGACGGTGTAAGAAAAAGGCTCTCCACATCCGGCGCCAGTTGGCGGTTCATGTTGGCCAGCTGGAATTCGTATTCGAAGTCCGATACCGCGCGCAAACCACGCAGGAATACGTTGGCGTTCTGCTCTTTGGCAAAGTGCGCGAGCAGCGTCGAGAAACCGACGACTTCAACGTTCGGCAGATGTTTGGTGACCTCGCGGGCCAGCTCCACACGCTGTTCCAGGGGAAACAACGGGTTTTTCTTCGGGCTGGCAGCGACGGCAATGATCACATGATCGAACAGGCGCGCGGCGCGTTCGACCAAGTCGCCATGGCCCTTGGTAATAGGGTCGAAGGTACCTGGGTACAACACTCGGTTCATCGCGTCGTCCTGGCGGGAGTCCGTTGGGGAGTCGGATGGTATCGCAGCCTTCCCGGTCGGCCAAGTCGCCTGTTGGGTAAGAAAGCACTATAGACGATGGGAATATTCTCGCTTTTCATGGGTTTTTCAGACGCTCGGCCAGCAAAGTGGCCAGTTGTGCGGTCAGGCCATAGACCGACAATTGCGGGTTTGCGCCAATGCTGGTGGGGAACAGCGAGCCATCGTGGATCGACAAATTACTGACCTGATGATGCCGGCCGAGGCTATCGGTCACGGCGTTTTTCGGGTTTTCGCCCATCGCACAACCGCCCATCACATGGGCGCTGCCCAGGCGTGTGCGGTACAGCTCAAGGCTCAAGCCATCGATCAGCGTGCGCGCTTCGGCCAGGGTTTTCACATAGCGAGCGTCGGCGTGCATCGGCATCACCGCATTGGCGCCCCCGGCAAACTGGATCTCGGCCATGCTGTGGAATGCGCGACGCAAACCGTCCCAGGCGTAGGGTGAAACCTGGTAGTCGAGCACCGGCGTGTTGTCCCCGCGCAACTCGACGCTGCCACCGGGGCTGTCCGGGTGAAAACCGTCGCGCAGCAAGGCCAGCATGGCGTGGGTGTGCGGCAGGTTTTCCATGTGCCGCGCGCTTTCCTGGCCGAAGCCCCCGAGCAACGTGGCGGCCAGCGCCGGGTGCAGCGGCGGCACTTCAAGTTTGTAGGACATCTTGCCCGTCGCGCCGTCCTGCCACTGGAAGTGGTCGGAATAGATCGACTGCGGCGCGCCGTAAAACGGGTTGATCACCTCGTCGAACAGCGCGGCGGACATGTTCACCAAATGCAGGAACGTGCGTTTGCCCAGTCGTTGGTGCGGGTCCGGCGCATCGGAGCGCATAAGCAGCGCCGGGCTGTTGATCCCGCCGCCTGCCAGCACGTAATGCCGTGCCTTGACCGTAATGGTCTTGCCCGTCGGCGCAACGCAGCGATCATCCATTGCCACACAGTGCAGGCCAGTGACCTTGCCGTCGTTGATCGAGAGTTTTTCGGCGCGGGCCAGATAAAGCAGTTCGCCACCTTTTTCCAGGGTCGCCGGAATGGTCGTGACCATCATCGATTGCTTGGCGTTGGTCGGGCAGCCCATGCCGCAGTAGCCGAGGTTCCAGCAGCCGCGCACGTTGCGCGGGATCACATGCCAGCTGTAGCCGAGTTGCTCGCAACCTTTGCGGATCACATCATTGTTGGCGTTGGGCGGGACCATCCAGGGCGCGACCCCCAAGCGTTGCTCCATTTTCTCGAACCAGGGCGCCATCTCGGCCGGGCTGTGGCCTTTGACGTCATGTTCTTTGGCCCAGTGTTCGAGGGTCGGCTCCGGGGTGCGGAAACTCGAGGTCCAGTTGATCAGCGTGGTGCCGCCCACCGCGCGGCCCTGAAGAATGGTGATCGCGCCGTCCTTGCTCATGCGGCCGATGCCTTCCTGATACAGGTTGGTGTACGCCTGGTCTTCGAGCATCTTGAAGTCGGTGCTGGTTTTGAGCGGACCTTCTTCGATCAGCAACACCTTGTAGCCGGCGGCGCTGAGAATTTCAGCGGTGGTGCCGCCACCCGCGCCGCTGCCGATAATCGCCACGTCCGCTTCAAGCGTCAGGTCTTGAGTCAGTTGCGACCCGTTGTAGGTTTTCCAGCCACGGGCCATGCCCTCGCGGAACGGATCGGGTACGGGCATCTTCAGGTTCTCTTCTTATTATGTGGATTCGGTGGTGAAGCGGCTGGCGCCTTCGCGGGCCAGCCACGCTCCCACAGGGTTTTAGCCAAGCCTGCCAGTCCTGTGGGAGCGGGCTTGCTCGCGAAGGGCGAGCCACGGTCTCAAACCGCAGGCGGCCCCGGATACCCGCAATGCGCCCAGGATTCCTTGCGGCTGTACCACGCCATCATCACCAGTTGCAGCAACGAGCTGTGCCCCATGCGCAACAGGCTCAACGAACTGTTTTGCCAACGATCAAGAAAATGCCGCATCTCATCGCCACTGGCGTTTTCCCAACTGCCCCAAATCCCGGTCAGCGGCCCACGCGTCACGGCCATTCCCAGCACATCGAACAATTGCCGGGTCAGCTTGAGCATTTCCGGCGACAGGTGATTCAGGCCGTTATCCAGGGTTTTCAGCGTGCCTTCGACCGATGCCGGCATGTTCTCGAGCGCCACGGCGCCATCGAGCATCACCGGCACCAGTGCGCGCAAAAACAGCAGGTCGGCGCTGCGCAGAATCGCGAAACCATTGGCCGGGATGCTCGACGAGCAACCGCTGAGGCTCGCGCCCAGCCCGGCCGTGGCCAGGAAGGCGCTCGCCCCGAGACTGAATTTAAGCAGGCCGCGCCGGGACAGCGCGGGTGTAGCGGACAGGCTTGGGCTCATTATTGTTATTACCCGACGGTGCGATCGTTAGCGGATAAACAGCTTCTGGATCAGTTTCTGAATCGACTTGCCATAGGGCGGATAGATCAGCTTCGCCGCGTTGAAGCGCTGTTTGATCAGCACCCCTTTGGCTTTGCTGAACGTCAGAAAACCCTCGTGACCGTGGTAATGGCCCATGCCCGAGGCACCGATGCCACCAAACGGCATGTCGTCCTGCGCGACGTGCAGCAGCGTGTCGTTGAGGCACACACCGCCGGAATGGGTTTCGTGGAGTACGCGGTTTTGTTCGCGCTTGTCGTAGCCGAAGTAGTAAAGCGCCAGTGGACGAGGGCGTTGATTGATGTAGGCAAACGCCTCATCCAGATCGGTGTACGGCACGATCGGCAACAGCGGGCCGAAGATTTCATCCTGCATCACGGTCATGTCGTCGCTGACGTTGAGCAGCAGACTATGACTCATGCGCCGGCCCTGACCCTCATCGAACAGCGGGATCAGCAGCGCGCCTTTGCTGGTGGCGTCGCTGACGTAGCCATTGAGCCGGGCCAACTGACGTTCGTTGATGATTGCGGTGTAGTCCGGGTTGTCGGTGAGTGTCGGAAAAAACCCGCGAACGGCCTGGCGATAGGCCTCGACGAAACCGCCCACCCGGTCTTTCGGCACCAGCACATAGTCGGGCGCGACGCAGGTTTGCCCGGCGTTGAGGGTTTTGCCGAAAGCGATGCGCTCGGCGGCGTCCTTGAGTGGCACATCGTGAGAGACGATGGCCGGGGATTTACCGCCAAGTTCAAGCGTGACCGGGGTCAGGTTCTCGGCCGCCGCACGCATCACATGCTTGCCGATGCTGGTGGCGCCGGTGAACAGCAGGTGATCGAAGCGCAGGCGGGAGAACGCCACGCCGATATCGGCCTCGCCCAGCACCACGCAGACCAGGTCCGCTGGAAAGATGCGCCCCAGCAATTCCTTGAGCAACAGGCCGGTGGCGGGGGTCGATTCGCTGAGTTTGAGCATCACCCGATTGCCCGCCGACAACGCGCCCACCAACGGACCGATGGCCAGGTACAACGGGTAGTTCCACGGCACGATCACGCCGACGACGCCCAGCGGTTGGTAAACCACCTTGGCCGCCGCCGGTTGAAACGCGATGCCTACCTTGCGCCGCGACGCTTTCATCCAGCCTTTGAGGTGTTGGCTGGCGTAGTGAATGCCGTGCAGGCTGGGCATCAGTTCGGCGAGCAGGGTTTCATCCGCGCTGCGGTGGCTGAAGTCCTGGCTGATGGCATCGATCAGCGCCTGGCGTTCATGACTCAGCAGGTCGCGCAGGGCTTTGAGCCATTGCTGACGCTGGGCGGCTGGCGGCATTGGGTTGGCCGCATACGCCGCACGCTGCGCATCAAACAGGGCGTGAAGCTCGTCCAGCGGCTGTTGCAGGTTCTGCAGGTAGGCGATGTCAGCAGTCATGGCGAGCTCCGGTTTTTGTTTTAATGAAGCACTTTTTAGAGTCTGTGCTCTATAAAGTCAAATGACATGCAGTGTTTTATCCTGCCGCGGTTAGGTCGTAAGATGCGCTTCATCGCACTCTGGATTAAAGCTCAAGCCATGGCCCCCAGGATTAAAACCAGCGAGCGCATCGTGCAGAACAGCCTGGAGCTGTTCAACCAGCAGGGCGAGCGCAGCATCAGCACCAACCACATCGCAGCCCATATGGAAATTTCACCGGGCAACCTGTACTACCACTTCCCCAACAAGCAGGCGATTATCGCCGTGCTGTTCAGTGAGTACGAAAGCCTGGTGGACAGCTTCCTGCGCCCGCCTCAGGGCCGGGCGTCGACGGTGGACGACAAACGGTTCTACCTTCAGGAATTGCTGGCGGCAATGTGGCGTTACCGCTTTTTGCATCGTGACCTCGAGCATTTGCTCGACAGCGATCCGGAACTCGCCGCCCGTTATCGGCGTTTTTCCCAGCGCTGCCTGATCCATGGCACGCACATCTACGCAGCCTTCGTCGAAGCCGGAATCCTGAGCATGGACAAGGTGCAGATCGAATCGCTGACCCTCAATGCCTGGATCATCCTCACCTCGTGGGTGCGTTTTCTGTGCACCACTCGGGAAAACTCCAACCATCTGAGCGAGCAAGCCATCAAACGTGGCGTGTATCAGGTGCTGGTGCTGGAGGCCGGTTTCGTCACGGATCAAGCCCGCGATGCCGTGAATGCGCTGTACGAAGAGTTTTACGTACCGCTGGCCCAGGCCCTTGAAGATGCGGGATAGAACGTACAGCAGGCTATAAAACCGACGTCATCACAGGAGCCCGTTATGCCCATTGCGCAACTGATCAGCCCGCAAGCACTGGACCTGAAAAAGGATCAGCCGGGGCTGGTGATTCTGGATTGTCGTTTTGCCCTCGAAGACCCGGATTACGGTCAACGCAGCTACGCCGAAGGGCATATTGCCGGGTCGAAGTTTGCCGATCTTGAGCGTGATTTGAGTGGCAAGGTGATCAAGGGTGTCACCGGGCGTCATCCGCTGCCTGACGCCGAGGATTTGGTCGAACGGCTGCAAGCCTGGGGCATCGACGCCGACAGCGAAGTGGTGGTGTACGACGACGGTCCTGGCGCATTCGCGGCCCGGGCCTGGTGGTTGCTGGCCTGGCTGGGCAAGCGCGACGGCGTGTTTATTCTGGATGGCGGGCTCAAGGCGTGGCACGCGGCCGGTTTGCCACTGAGCCTGGATGCCTGCGACACCCGGCGCGGTACGTTTAACGGCGCGCCGGACAACGCGCTGATCATGAGCGCCGAACAACTTCAGCAGCGGCTCGGCCAGCCGGAATTGACCTTGCTGGACGCCCGCGCCTTGCCGCGTTTCAAGGGCGAAGTGGAACCCATCGATCCGATTGCCGGGCACATTCCCGGGGCGCAATGCGCGGCGTTCAACGAGAACCTGGACAGCAATGGGCGCTTCCTGCCGGCTGATCAGCTCAAGCAGCGGTTTGCCGCCAAACTCGGCAATCGGTCACCTGATGAACTGGTGGCGTACTGCGGTTCTGGTGTGACGGCGTGTCACAACCTGTTCGCGTTGTGCCTGGCGGGTTATCCGTTGGGGGCGTTGTACGCCGGGTCGTGGAGCGAGTGGATCAACGATCCCGCGCGCGGTATCGCCCTCGGCGAGTGACGGCAAATCCCCCCGTGGCCGCGAGTTCGTCCATCGACTACTCGCGACCCACGGCGCTCAACCACTGCGGGATGCGCCGCTCCAGGTAATAACCCGGTTGCCGGAATGAGCCCTCGACGAAACCGACATGCCCACCCTTGGCCTGCAATTCGAACTGCGTCGAAGCGGACAATTCCGTTGCTTGCGGCAGGCTGTGCGGGAACACAAACGGGTCGTCGGCGGACTGAATGATCAGGGTCGGCGTGCGAATTTCACCGAGGAAATAACGACTGGACGCGCGTCGGTAGTAATCCTCGGCATCGATAAAACCATTCAGCGGCGCTGTAACCCGGCCATCGAAATCCCAGAAGGTGCGCATGTTCTCCAGTGAGCCCAGCGCCGCCAGTGCCGCCAAACCGTCTTCGCGCCCGTCGTGCTGAAACTGACGCTGTTTGTTCTTGATGTAGCCGACCATCTCGCGCATGAAGTGCGCCTGATAGACCTTCGAGAAACCCTGGCCGATACGATCGGCGCACTGGTCGAGCCGAAACGGCACCGACACGGCCACCGCGCCGAGCACGCCGCTGTCACTGCCGGTTTCACCCAGGTACTTGAGTAACACGTTGCCGCCCAGCGAATAACCGACCGCATACAGCGGTGCAAGTGGCCGCTTGGCCCGCAGGTGCGTGATGGCTTCGGCCAGGTCTTCGCTGGCGCCGGAATGGTAGCTGCGCGGCAGCAGATTCGGTTCGCCCGAGCACCCGCGCCAGTTCAACGCTACGCTGGCCCAGCCTTGGGCGCCGAGGGCTTTTTGTACGCCGGCGACGTAAGGCGAATTGGAAGAACCGGTCAGCCCGTGCAGCACCAGCACCAGCGGTGCGTCGGCGCTGTGCGGGCCGTGCCAGTCCAGATCAAGGAAGTCGCCGTCCTCGAGCCACACGCGTTCGCGCTCGCGTTCGATGTGCGTGGTTTTGCGCCACAGCGGTCCCCACAAGGTTTGCAAGTGCGGGTTGCCGAGGCCGAAGGCGGGAGTGAAACGTTCTGACGCAAGGGACACGATTGCTCTCGATGCCGCGGTGCGCAACCTGTGCGCACCCTTTCAGGCCGGTCGGTTAACCGGCGATCTCTGCCATACGCTGCCACAACGCGTAATACACCCGCCCGGATTTCTGCTCCCGGTGCAGGCGCCAGTTGCCTGGCAAGCCGAGGCTCGATGGCGCATTTTCACTTTCAGTGTAGATCCAGGCCTCGTTGGCCAGCCACTGACGTTCTTCGAGCAACGTGCAGACGGTTGGCAACAGGTTCTGGTTGAACGGCGGATCGAGGAATACCACGTCGTAAGGCGTGGCTGCCTGGGTTTCCAGATAGCGCAGCGCATCGGCGGTCTGGATCTGGCCGGTGGTGCAGCGCAACGTGCCCAGGTGTTCCTTGATGCTGGCGACGGCGATGTTGCTGGCGTCCAGCGCCTGGCCCTGCGCTGCGCCACGGGACAACGCCTCGAGGAACAGCGCGCCGCTGCCGGCGAACGGGTCGAACACCTTGGCTCCGGGAACATAAGGGGCGAGCCAGTTGAACAGGGTTTCTCGTACCCGGTCCGGCGTCGGGCGCAGGCCCGGCGCATCGGGGAAGCTCAGCTTTCGGCTGCCCCATTCACCGCCGATGATGCGCAGTTGGTTCACACCGTTGTGCACGTTGTGAACAGGTTTTTTTGGACGAGTGGCCATTAATGCTCCGGAACCCCGAGCGGTTGCTCGGCAGGTTTATCAGATGGGGCCGGTAACGGCTTTTGCGGCACGGTCGGGCCAGCGCTGACGATGACCATTTTGTCCGTGCTCAAGTGTTTGTTCATTGCTTCTTTGACTTGCTCGACGGTCAGGCTCTGGGACTGACGCATGAAGTCGTCCAGGTAGCTCAGCGGCAGGTTGTAGAACCCCATGGCGCCGAGCTGACCGACGATGTCGGCGTTGCTGGCGGTGGACAGCGGGAAGCTGCCCGCCAGTTCGCGCTTGGCGTCGTCGAGTTCTTTCTGGGTCGGGCCGGTCTTAAGGTAGTCCGCCAGCACGTCCTGCACCAGTTTCAGCGTGCCTTCGCTCATCTCGGCGCGGGTTTGCAGGTTGATCATGAACGGGCCACGCGCCTGCATCGGGGTGAAGCCCGAATACACGCCGTATGCCAGCCCGCGCTTCTCGCGAACTTCGCTCATCAAACGGGTGCCGAAACCACCGCCGCCGAGGATCTGGTTGCCCATGGACAGCGCCGCGTAGTCCGGATCGTCACGGTCGATGCCCAGTTGCGAGAGCATCAGGTTGGTTTGTTTGGACGGAAACTCGATGTGGCCGATGCTCGCTTTCGGCTCGACCGGTTGCGCGATCTTCGGCAGTGCCGGGCCTTTGGGCAGCGCGCTGGAGACCTGCGCGGCAATGGCTTCGGCTTCGGCGCGGGACAAGTCGCCCACCAGCGCAATCACCACGTTGCCGGCGGCGTAGGCTTTTTCGTGGAACGCTTTCAACTGAGCCAGGGTGATCGCCGGGATGCTTTTCGCCGTGCCGTCGCTGGAATGCGCGTAGGGGTGGTCGCTGTACAAGCGGTTCATCAGCTCCAGGCTCGCCAGTTTGCCCGGGTTCTGCTTCTGGTATTCGAAACCGGCCAGCATCTGGTTCTTGATGCGTGCGAACGAATCGGCGGGGAAGGTCGGTTTGCCTACCACTTCTGCAAACAGTTTCAGCGCCGGCTCGCGTTTGTCCGGGGCACTGAGGCTGCGCAGCGAAGCGAGCGACATGTCCTTGAACGCGCCGTTGCCAAAGTCTGCGCCGAGGCTCTCGAAACCCTGAGCGATGGCGCCGACATCTTTACCGGCCACGCCTTCGTTGAGCATCGCGTTGGTCAGCACCGCCAGCCCCGGCGCATTGCCGTCCTGGCTGCTGCCGGCGGCGAAGATCAGGCGCAGGTCGAACATCGGCAGCTCGCGGGCTTCGACAAACATCACCTTGGCGCCTTCGGCGGTGCGCCAGGTCTGCACATCGAGCGAACGGTGGCTCGGTGCCTTGCCATCCAGTTCAGTCAGCGATTGCAGCTTCTGGGTGGACTTGGCCTTGTCCAACGCTTCGCTGGCGTTGCTCTCATCGCTTTTGGACAGGTAGACCGCCGTGGAGCCGATCACTGCAACAGCGATCAGGCCGATCAGGGCCAGGCGGGATTTTTTACGCTCACTCATGAGTCGTCTCCAGTGGCAGGACATGGGCGACGCTGAGACGTTCGCGGGTGAAATACAGCTTGGCGGCGTTCTGGATATCTTGCGGGGTCACGCTTTCCAGGTCGGCGAGTTCCGTGTCCATCAGCTTCCACGACAGGCCGACGGTTTCCAGTTGGCCAATCGACGTAGCCTGGCTGGTGATCGAGTCACGCTCATAAACCAGGCCGGCAATCACTTGCGCCCGCACACGTTCCAGCTCATCGGCGGACGGCGCGGTGGTTTTCAGTTGTTCGAGCAGTTTCCACAAGCCGGCTTCAACCTGGGCCATGGTTTTCTTTTTCTGCGTGTTCGGCGTGGCCGACAAGGTGAACAGGCTGTCGCCGCGAGTGTAGGCGTCGTAACTCGACGAACCGCCGGACACCAGCTCCTCGCCGCGCTCCAGTTGCGTCGGGATGCGGCCGCTGTAGCCGCCGTCGAGCAGGGCCGAGATCAGGCGCAGGGCGTTGACCGAACGTTTGTCTTCGGCGGTGGCGATGCTCGGCACGTTGAAGCCCAGCATCAGGCTCGGCAATTGGGTCTGCACGTGCAGGGTAATCAGACGCTCGCCGGGCTCGGCCAGCTCCAGCGGGATTTTCGCCGGGGGCACTTCACGCTTGGCGATCGGGCCGAAATAGCGCTGGGCCAGGGCTTTGACCTCGTCCGGGGTTACGTCGCCGACCACCACCAGCGTGGCGTTGTTCGGCACGTACCAGGATTGGTACCAGTGGCGCAGCTCTTCGACTTTCATGCGGTCCAGGTCCGCCATCCAGCCAATGGTCGGCGTGTGGTAACCGCTGGCCGGGTAAGCCATGGCCTTGAAGCGCTCGTAGGCCTTGGCCATCGGCTTGTCGTCGGTGCGCAGGCGACGTTCTTCCTTGATGACTTCGATCTCGCGGGCGAACTCGTCAGCCGGCAGGCGCAGGCTGGCCATGCGGTCGGCTTCCAGCTCGAAGGCCACGCCCAGACGGTCGCGGGCCAGCACCTGGTAGTACGCGGTGAAGTCGTCGCTGGTGAACGCGTTCTCTTCGGCGCCGAGGTCGCGCAGGATCAACGAGGCTTCGCCGGGGCCGACTTTTTCGCTGCCCTTGAACATCATGTGTTCAAGCGCGTGGGACAAACCGGTCTGCCCCGGCGTCTCGTAGCTGGAGCCGACCTTGTACCAGACCTGGGAAACCACCACCGGCGCGCGATGGTCTTCGCGCACGATGACTTTCAAGCCGTTGTCGAGGGTGAATTCGTGGGTGGGTTGCGGATCGGCAGCAAGGGCAGAAAAGGGCAGACAAACTGTGCTGAACAGCAGGCCTGCGGCGCGGCGGGCTAGAGCATTCATTCGTTTTTAAACCTGTTGAGCTGCCCGCTTGGTCTTAGCGTCGGCGGGCGAGAGGGTGCTAGGATACTGATCCGTTTTACTGGCGGCCACGCCTATCAGGCCTTTGATCGGCCGGCAGGTTGTTTGGGTTTACGGCTTGAGCTTTGAGTTTGTCAGCTAAACTCTGCGTTTTCGCCGACGATGCCGTTCCAGTCCTTCGTATTAGTCGACCTTTGAGGCGCTGATTGCGCCTCGACAAAATGTTGCGCGTGAACAAGCTGGATCAATCGCAGTCTGTTCTGCATCGAATATTTATTTGCCGGGGCGCCCTTGGGCGCGTCGCTACCGTGAGATAGCCGTCCTCCATGTTTGGTTCCAACGACGACAAGAAAGCCCCAGCTGCGGCTGGCGAGAAGAAAAGCCTGTTCGGATGGCTGCGCAAAAAGCCGCAGGAACCCGTCGTCGAACAGCCACAGCCTGAACCAACGCCAGCGCCGGTAATAGAAGAAGAACCGACGCCGATTGTTCTGCCGATGGCCGAGCCGGTACTGCAACCGGTGGTTGAGGCTGAACCTGCACCTGGAATTGTTGCTGAACAGCCGCTGACGCCAGTCGCCGAACCGTGGCTCACCTTGCCGGTGGCGGAAGAGCCGGTCGCGCTGGTTGATGACGAGTTGGCGCCGCATGTCACGCCGCCGATTCCTGCGCCGCTTGCGTTTACCCCTGAGCCTGCTCGGGTTCCAGTGATTGAGCCGGTTGTCGAACCGGTCGTGGTGGCCGCGCCTGAGCCGGTGGTTGCAGAACCGGTGGTCCCTGCTTTTGTTGCTCCGGCTGCTCCGGCTGCTCCGGCTGCTCAAGCACCAGCGCCTGCGCCAATCGTCGTCCCGGTTGTCGAAACGCCTGTCGCTGTCGTCGAAACCCCGGCCGAGCCTGCGCGTACCGAAGAGACCAAGGCCGGTTTCTTCGCCCGGCTCAAGCAGGGCCTGTCCAAGACCAGCGCCAGCATCGGCGAAGGCATGGCCAGCCTGTTTCTGGGCAAGAAGATCATCGATGACGAGCTGCTTGAAGACATCGAAACCCGTCTGCTGACCGCCGACGTGGGTGTCGAAGCGACCTCGGTGATCATCCAGCGCCTGACCCAGAAGGTCGCCCGCAAAGAGCTGGCCGATGCGGACGCGTTGTACAAATCCCTGCAAGCTGAACTGGCGGCGATGCTCAAGCCTGTTGAGCAGCCGCTGAAAATCACCTCGCAGAACAAGCCGTTCGTGATTCTGGTCGTCGGCGTCAACGGTGCCGGCAAAACCACCACCATCGGCAAACTGGCGAAAAAGCTGCAACTGGAAGGCAAGAAAGTCATGCTCGCGGCAGGTGATACCTTCCGCGCGGCAGCGGTCGAGCAATTGCAGGTCTGGGGCGAGCGCAACAAGATCCCGGTGATCGCCCAGCACACCGGCGCCGACTCCGCTTCGGTTATCTTCGATGCCGTGCAGGCCGCCAAGGCCCGTGGCATTGACGTACTGATCGCCGACACCGCCGGTCGCCTGCACACCAAAGACAATTTGATGGAAGAGTTGAAGAAGGTTCGCCGGGTCATCAGCAAACTCGACGCCGACGCGCCGCATGAAGTGCTGTTGGTACTCGACGCCGGCACCGGCCAGAACGCCATCAACCAGGCCAAGCAGTTCAACCAGACCGTCGAACTGACCGGGCTGGCGCTGACCAAACTCGACGGAACCGCCAAGGGCGGGGTGATTTTCGCCCTGGCCAAGCAATTTGGTCTGCCGATTCGCTACATCGGCGTGGGTGAAGGCATTGATGATTTGCGTACTTTTGAAGCAGAACCCTTTGTCCAGGCATTGTTTGCCGAGCGGGAGCGTTCATGATTCGTTTCGAACAGGTCGGTAAGCGCTACCCGAACGGTCACGTCGGCTTGCATGAGCTGAGCTTTCGAGTCCGTCGTGGCGAGTTCTTGTTTGTCACCGGCCACTCCGGCGCCGGTAAAAGTACTTTGTTGCGCCTGTTGCTGGCCATGGAGCGTCCGACCACGGGCAAGTTGCTGCTGGCCGGCCAGGACCTCGGCACCATCAGCAATGCGCAGATTCCGTACCTGCGCCGGCAGATTGGCGTGGTGTTCCAGAATCACCAGCTGCTGTTTGATCGCACCGTCTTTAACAATGTCGCGTTGCCGTTGCAGATTCTCGGCCTGTCCAAGGCCGAAATCGCCAAGCGGGTGGATTCGGCGCTGGAGCGCGTGGCGCTCTCGGACAAGACCGATCTGTACCCCGGCGACCTGTCCACCGGACAGCAACAACGCGTCGGCATTGCCCGCGCCATCGTTCATCGCCCGGCCTTGCTACTGGCGGACGAACCGACCGGTAACCTCGACCCGCGCCTGGCCGCCGAGATCATGGGTGTGTTCGAAGACATCAACCGTCTGGGCACCAGCGTGCTGATCGCCAGTCACGACCTGGCCCTGATCGCCCGCATGCGTCACCGCATGCTGACCCTGCAACGCGGCCGATTGATCGGCGACGGGGAGGCGGCCGAATGAGTGCGACACGCAGCCCCAAGGTTTCCGAGCGTGTCGCGCCGAAAGCCGCCGATCCGCAGCCGCAGAAGAAAAAACGCGACGATGACGACGGCCCTGACTTCGCCACGCTGTTTCGCGCCTGGATCGAAAGCCATCGCGCCAGCCTGCTGGACAGCTTGCGCCGCCTGGGTAAACAGCCGATCGGCAGCTTTTTCACCTGCATGGTGATGGCGGTTGCGTTGAGCTTGCCGATGGGCCTGTCACTTTTGCTGAGTAACGTCGAGCGTCTGGGCGGTTCCTGGCAGCGTGCGGCGCAGATTTCCCTGTACCTGCAACTTGAAGCCAGCCCGGCTGAAGGCGAGTCGTTGCGTGAACAGATCAAAGGCATGCCGGGCGTCGCGGAGGCTGAATATGTCGGCCGCGATCAGGCGCTGGAAGAGTTTCAGCAGCAGTCGGGGCTGGGTGAGGCACTGAAGGAATTGCCGGAAAACCCGCTGCCCGGTGTGGTGTTAGTGACCCCGAAGGAAGTCGACAAGCCCGCGCTTGAAGCATTACGACAAAAACTTTCCGAGCTGCCGAAGGTGCAACAGGCGCAACTTGATCTAGTCTGGGTCGAGCGTCTGGCAGCCATCCTCAAGCTGGGCGACCGATTTGTGTTCGGTCTGACCGTGCTTCTGGTTTCTGCATTACTTTTGGTGATAGGCAATACCATTCGTCTTCATATTGAAAACCGCCGCACAGAGATAGAAGTGATTAAACTCGTCGGCGGCACGGACAGCTATGTGCGCAGGCCCTTTCTGTATATGGGCGCGTTATATGGTTTCGGTGCGGGGATACTTTCCTGGGGCGTATTGGCGTTTGGCCTGAACTGGCTGAACGAGGCGGTGGTAGGATTGGCCGGTTTGTACGGCAGTAATTTTGCGCTGGCCGGAGTGCCAGCTGCCGATGGTCTGTCTCTCTTGCTTGGCGCGGTGCTGTTGGGGTATATCGGTGCATGGATTGCAGTCGCACGCCACCTGAGGGAGCTTGCGCCTAAGTAGTATCATTTTGCTCGTATTGACCTTTCAGCGTTTATGGGAACTTGTCTTGCGGTTTCCGGTCAATTTTCGCAGTGCTGAACTGCACGAGTCATGTAGTCGGAGGTTTTTTCGTATGACCAATTCTTTGCAACCTGCATATGCTCTGGTCCCGGGTGCGAACCTGGAGGCCTATGTGCACACCGTCAACAGCATTCCATTGCTGACGCCGGAGCAGGAGCGTGAACTGGCCGAGAGTCTCTATTATGAGCAGGATTTGGGGGCGGCTCGGCAGATGGTCCTCGCCCACCTGCGTTTTGTCGTACATATCGCCCGTAGCTATTCCGGCTACGGTCTGGCTCAGGCTGACCTGATCCAGGAAGGCAACGTCGGCCTGATGAAGGCCGTGAAGCGCTTCAACCCTGAGATGGGTGTGCGCCTGGTGTCGTTCGCTGTGCACTGGATCAAGGCGGAGATTCACGAGTTCATCCTGCGCAACTGGCGCATTGTGAAAGTCGCGACCACCAAGGCCCAGCGCAAGCTGTTCTTCAACCTGCGTGGCCAGAAGAAACGCCTGGCGTGGCTGAACAACGAAGAAGTCCACCGTGTGGCGGAAAGCCTCGGCGTAGAGCCGCGGGAAGTGCGCGAGATGGAAAGTCGCCTGACCGGCCATGACATGGCCTTCGACCCGGCCGCAGAAGCGGACGACGACAGTGCTTTCCAGTCGCCGGCCAACTATCTGGAAGACCACCGGTATGACCCGGCCCGTCAACTGGAAGATGCCGACTGGAGCGACAACTCCAACCACAACCTGCACGAAGCGCTGGAAGTGCTGGACGACCGCAGCCGTGACATCCTTTACCAGCGCTGGTTGGCTGAAGAGAAAGCCACGCTGCACGACTTGGCGCAGAAGTACAACGTGTCGGCCGAGCGTATTCGTCAGCTCGAGAAGAGCGCGATGAACAAGCTCAAGTTGTCGATTGCCGCATAACCTGCGAACCGGCAATAAAAAAACGCCCCGATCAGCAATGATCGGGGCGTTTTTGTTGATGACCAGTTTTCAGCTTCACCCTGGCCCCCTGTGGGAGCGGGCTTGCTCGCGAAAGCGTCGTGTCAGTCAACATCATTGCTGGATGACACGACGCCTTCGCGAGCAAGCCCGCTCCCACAAGGGATCTGCGGTGTTACTGAGCCCAAGGCGCCCGGCGCGAATCGTTGAGCCCCAGTAAATAGCTGTCACCACCCAACTGACTCATCTGCTGCCGAATCCAGCCGGCGCGGCGCGCCACGTAGTTGGTCGGATGGCTCGCGCTCCATACCCTCGGGTTCGGCAGTACGGCAGCCAGCAGGCTCGATTGCTGGCGGCTAAGCCCTTTCGCGCTGACGCCAAAATGATGCCGGGCCGCCGCTTCCGCGCCAAACACGCCGTCATCCCACTCGACGCTGTTCAAGTACACCTCGAGAATTCGCTGCTTGGGCCAGAACACTTCGATCAACCCGGTAAACCAGGCTTCCAGGCCTTTGCGCAACCAACTGCGGCCGGACCACAAAAACAGATTCTTCGACACTTGCTGACTCAAGGTGCTGGCCCCGCGAATCGAACCACCCAGCTCGTTGTGCGCCAGCGCGGCCTGGATCGCCCCAAAGTCAAAACCCCAATGCTCCGGGAATTTCTGATCCTCGCCCGCAATCACCGCGAGTTTCAGGTCGTCAGAGATTTCATCCCAGGGTTTCCAGGTGCGCTGCAGGTCAATCGGCTCGCCGTCGAACCAGGATTGCACCTTGCGCTCAACCATCAGCGCCGTGCCCGGTGGTGGCACCACGCGAAAGATCAGCACCAGCAATACGCTGCCACCCGCGAACCAGAGCAGGGCTTTGGTGAAACGTCGTAAAAATGAACGCAGCATAGAGATGGCTTGGCCGAACCCGTTGAGCGGGCCATTATACAGACCCTGTTGATCGAGTCTGACTGGAGTTATTCATGCTGCGTGGCTTTCTGATGCTGGCCGCTTTCTTCGGCTTCACCGGCGTTGCCCTTGGCGCGTTCGCCGCCCACGGCCTGAAAAACCGTCTGACGCCAGAGTACCTGGCGATTTTCCACACCGGCGTCACCTATCAACTGGTACACACCCTGGCGTTGTTGGGCGTGGCGCTGCTGGCCACGCAGGTTCCGGGGCGTTTGATTACCTGGGCCGGCGCCTCGTTTGCGATTGGCATTGTGCTGTTTTCCGGCAGTTTGTACCTGCTGACCCTGACCGGTATCAGTAAGCTCGGCATTATCACCCCCTTCGGCGGCCTGGCATTCCTGATCGGCTGGTTCTGCCTCGGCCTCGCCGCCTGGCGGTTGAGCTGACCGGGCGGTCCGTTTCATGACGAATGGCTTGGGTCGCCAAGACTGATCGGGCTAGAATGCCAGCCCCTAAAAATGATGGCGGCTTCCTGCATGCGCATTCAGTTGAACGGCGAATCCCTTGAACTGCCTGACGGTGAAACCGTTGCGGCGCTGCTGACCCGTCTGGAACTGACCGGACGCCGGGTGGCGGTGGAACTCAATCTGGATATCGTCCCGCGCAGCCAGCATGGCGACACCACGTTGAACGACGGCGACAGTGTCGAAGTCGTGCACGCCATCGGCGGTGGCTAGGCGCCCGGCCCGCAAGGGCACAGAATTCTGCAAGAACCTCACCCCTACAGAGGATTTCCCATGAGCATCGTTCGTAGCGACAAGCCCTTCGTCCTGGCCGGTCGTACTTACCAGTCGCGTTTGCTGGTAGGCACCGGCAAGTACCGCGACATGGAAGAAACCCGTCTGGCCATCGAAGCCTCGGGTGCCGAGATTGTCACCTTCGCCGTGCGCCGCACCAATCTGGGCCAGAATCCGGGCGAACCGAACCTGCTCGAAGTCCTGTCGCCGGACCGCTACACCTTCCTGCCCAACACCGCCGGCTGCTTCGACGCCACCGAGGCGGTGCGCACCTGCCGCCTGGCCCGTGAACTGCTTGGCGGTCACAACCTGGTGAAACTGGAAGTGCTGGCGGACCAGAAAACCCTGTTCCCCAACGTGATTGAAACCCTCAAGGCCGCCGAAGTGCTGGTCAAGGAAGGTTTCGACGTGATGGTCTACACCAGCGATGACCCGATCATCGCCCGTCAACTGGCGGAAATCGGCGTTATCGCGGTGATGCCGCTGGCCGGTCTGATCGGCACGGGCCTGGGGATCTGCAACCCGTACAACCTGCAGATCATCCTCGAAGAAGCCAAGATTCCGGTGTTGGTCGATGCCGGTGTCGGTACTGCTTCCGACGCGACCATCGCCATGGAACTGGGTTGCGAAGCGGTGCTGATGAACTCGGCCATCGCTCACGCCCAGCAGCCGATCATGATGGCTGAAGCCATGAAACACGCCATCGTCGCGGGTCGCCTGGCCTACCTCGCCGGCCGCATGCCGAAAAAACTCTATGCCAGCGCGTCCTCGCCGCTGGATGGTCTGATCAAGTAAGAGCCATTGATGACTGAATCAAACGACACGCCAATCCAGCCGGAAGAAGGCGACGAGCGCCAACACCGCCGCATCAAGAGTTTTGTGATGCGCGCCGGGCGCATGACCGAAGGCCAGCAAAAAGGCCTGGAACAAGGCACGCCGCTGTTCGTGCTGCCATTGGCCGATGCACCGGTAGACTTCGACCAGGTGTTCGGCCGTTCCGCGCCACGTTCGCTGGAAATCGGTTTCGGCATGGGCCATTCGCTGCTGGAAATGGCCGCCGCTTCGCCGGAACAGGATTTTATCGGCGTGGAAGTTCACCGGCCGGGTGTCGGCGCGCTGCTCAATGGCGTACTGACGCAGGGCCTGACTAACCTGCGGGTCTACGATTGCGACGCGATCGAAGTGCTCAACCAGTGCGTGGCCGACAACAGCCTCGATCGCCTGATGCTGTTTTTCCCGGACCCGTGGCACAAGAGCCGTCATCACAAGCGTCGTATCGTTCAGGCATCGTTCGCTGAACTGGTGCGCAGCAAGTTGAAGGTCGGCGGCATTCTGCACATGGCGACCGACTGGGAGCCGTATGCCGAGTACATGCTGGAAGTGATGAACGTCGCGCCGGGCTATCGCAACCTGGCCGAAGACGGCAAATGCGTGCCGCGTCCGACCGAGCGCCCGATCACCAAGTTCGAACGCCGTGGCGAACGCCTTGGGCACGGCGTGTGGGATCTGAAGTTCGAAAAACAGTCCTGAGCCCACGCAATACCTAATGTGGGAGCGGCGGTGCGACGATTCGACTTGCTCGCGAAAGCGGTGTATCAGATACATTCATGTCGACTGACACACCGCTTTCGCGAGCAAGTCGAATCGTCGCACCGCCGCTCCCACCGTTGTTTTAGGTTGTAGCTGAAATCAGCGGCGGTCGGCGACTACGCCGATCAGCACCAGCACCACCAGCAACACTGGCGCCAGGCTGTAGTTGTTGAACTGGCTCAGGCCTTTGATGATCCATGGCGTGGCGTAGATCAGTGCGACGCCGCTGCCGACCATGCACAGCAGGGCCATCAGCGGGACGCGCAAGGCGCCGGCGATGCTGCCCAGGCGTTGGTCGACCCAGCTTTTGATGTCGGCGCCGAACAGCACCAGCAGACAACCCACCAGTGCCAGAGAAATTTCCGACAGGTTGCTGCGGCTCCAGCGGGACACGGTGGCGAGCAGGTCGAGGATCAAATCCATTGGTTTTCCCTTAAGGCTGAAATCAGCTCAGAAATGTCTGCAGCAAATCGTTGAGAAACAGTTGGCCGCGCTCGGTGGCCGCCAGGCGTGACGGTTCGACCTGCAACAAGCCAGTTTGTTCGGCTTCACGGCGACCCTCGGCGAGGCTTTCCAGCGGCAGGCCCGTGCGCTCCGGATACAGGCGCGACTCGACGCCTTCGGTCAGGCGCAAAGCGTTCATCAGGAATTCGAACGGCAGTTCATCGTTGGTCAGCGCCTTTTCGCCGGCCTTGAAGCTTTTCGCCGGGTTCAGATAGTCCTTGGGCAGGCGAGTTTTCCAGGTGCGCACGATGCGCCCGTCCGGGTGGCTGAGCTTGCCGTGGGCGCCGGCGCCGATGCCGATGAAGTCGCCGAAACTCCAGTAATTGAGGTTATGCCGCGCCGGGCGACCGGGTTGGGCATAAGCCGAGACTTCGTATTGCGCGTAACCGTGCTCGGCCAGCAATGCCTGCCCGGCTTCCTGAATGTCCCACAACGTGTCGTCTTCCGGCAGCGTCGGCGGCTGGTTCCAGAACACCGTGTTTGGCTCCAGGGTCAGCTGATACCAGGACAGATGCGTCGGCTTCAGGGCGATGGCCTGGCGCAAGTCGCTCAGCGCGTCGTCCAGCGACTGATCGGGCAAACCGTGCATCAAGTCCAGGTTGAAATTATCGAACCCGGCCTGACGCGCCATGCCGGCGGCACGCACGGCTTCGTCACCGTTGTGAATCCGCCCGAGGGCCTTGAGCTTTTCTTCCTGAAAACTCTGGATGCCAATCGACAAGCGATTGATGCCCAGCGCCCGGTAGGCGACGAACTTCTCTTGCTCGAACGTGCCTGGATTGGCTTCCAGGGTAATTTCGATGTCACTGGCAAACGCAATGCGCTGTTCGACACCTTTGAGCAAGCGGCCCAGTGCCTCGGCGCTGAACAGGCTCGGCGTGCCGCCACCGAAGAAGATCGAACTCAACTCACGGCCGTAGACCGCGTGCAGATCCTGATCGAGGTCGGCCAGCAGCGCGTCGACGTACTCCTGTTCCGGCAGCACCGGGCTGGCGGTGTGGGAATTGAAGTCGCAATACGGGCATTTGCGCACACACCACGGAATGTGGATGTACAACGCCAAGGGCGGCAGCGTCGGCAGCGCAGCCCGAGGCGATTGGGCGGCGCCGCCGTAAATCAGCGGCGACGCGGATGAGTCGTGGGTCATTTCAGGCCCAGACGCTGGCGCAGCAGATCCATTGCACGGGCGCGGTGGCTGATCAGGTTTTTGTCGCTCGGGCTCAGGTCGGCGCTGGAGCAACCGCGCTCCGGCACCCAGAACAGCGGATCGTAACCAAAACCGTGTTCGCCGCTGGCCACTCGCAGGATGCGTCCGTGCCACAAGCCTTCACAGAGAATTGGCAGTGGATCATCGGCATGCCGCACCAGCGCCAATACGCAGACGAACTGCGCGCCGCGCTCGGCGTCAGGCACGTCTTTCAAGGCGTCGAGCAGTTTGGCGTTGTTCGCCGCATCGCCCTGGCCGTCGGCGTAACGCGCCGAATAGATCCCCGGCGCACCGCCAAGGAAATCCACCGCCAACCCGGAATCGTCGGCCAGCGCCGGCAGACCGGAAATGCGCGCGGCATTGCGGGCCTTGAGGATGGCGTTCTCGACGAACGACAGGCCGGTTTCTTCAGGCTCGACCGTGCTGAACTCGCCGATCGAGCGCAGTTGCACCGCGTCGCCGAGCATGGCCTGGAGTTCCTTGAGTTTGCCGGCGTTGTGGCTGGCCAGTACGAGTTGCGTGAAGTTGATCATTCGCCGGGGAAGAGCTCTTGGTTGAAATTGATGGTGTTGATTTTGTCGCCGTTCTGCACCTTGATTTCGAAGGTGCGGATTTCCTGCTGGTCCACCGGGTACTGGGCGATGTAGTAAATCGCGCCTTGCTCGGTCACCTGTTTGAAGTTCAGCGGCACGCTCTGGCTGGTCAGGTCTTTGACGGTGCCGGTGACCGACGCCATCAACGGCTTGCCTTCCTTTATCACCGACACGTTGATCACGCCCTGATTCTTGCTACGGATCAACTCGGCCGCCCGGGCGATGTCCGGTGTCAGGTAGGTCGAGTTGAAGGTGTTGTAGTGCACCGTCACGTCGCCGAAGGTTTCCTGGCGCGTGCTCTTGATAACGTCGGCGGCCATGGCGGTGACGCTCAGGCAGGCAGTAAGTAAAAACAGCGCTAGACGACCCATGATCGTTCTCCTTGAAATGTCTTGGTTCAGACCGCGATTTTATGATCTTGCAGCCCTGGGCTGCTGACACGGTAGATACCGATCTCACCTAACAGATTAGGCCATAGCTTGCTGGCCCACCCGTGCCGGTGCTGTTGATCCACGGCCAGCCGATCAATGACCTTGGCTTCACGTTCGCGGCACAGTTCTTCAAAGTCGCCGAAGGTGCAGAAGTGGATGTTCGGCGTGTTGTACCAGGTGTAAGGCAGAAAGTCCGAAACCGGCATCCGGCCCTTGCTCGCCAGGTACCAGCGGCAGCGCCAGTGACCGAAGTTGGGGAAGGTGATGATGCACTGGCGCCCGACCCGCAGCATTTCGTCGAGGATCTTGTCCGGGTAATGCACGGCTTGCAGCGCCTGGGTCATGACCACGATGTCGAAGCTGTTGCTGGCAAAGTTGCCCAGGCCCTTGTCCAGGTCCTGCTCGATCACGTTGATGCCCTTGGCCACGCACTCGGCGATGTTGTCCGGGTCGTTTTCCAGGCCATAGCCGGTGACTTGCTTGTTGTCGCGCAGCCACGTCAGCAGCTCGCCGTCACCGCAACCGAGGTCGAGCACGCGGCTGCCGGCGGGGATCCATTCCTGGATGATTTCCAGATCGGCTCTCATGGCTTTCTCACAATTGGATTCGGTTCATATAGTTGCTGAACGCCTGCAAATAACGCGGGATCGGAATCAGGAAGGCGTCGTGGCCTTGCGGAGCGTCGATCTCGAGGTAGCAAACGTCTTTTTTCGCGGCCATCAGCGCATCCACCAGTTCCCGCGAGCGGGCAGGGGAGAAGCGCCAGTCGGTGGTGAAGGACATCACGCAGAACTTGGCCTGGGCTCCGGCGAAGGTTTTCGCCAGGTCGTCGTCGAAGTTCGCCGCCGGGTCGAAGTAATCCAGCGCCTTGGTCATCAGCAGATAGGTGTTGGCGTCGAAACGCCCGGAGAATTCTTCGCCCTGATAACGCAGGTAGCTTTCCACCTGGAACTCGACGCTGTGGAAGTCATAGTTGAGTTTTTCGCTCTTGAGGCCACGGCCGAATTTCTCGCCCATCGAGTCATCGGACAGATAGGTGATGTGCCCGACCATCCGCGCCAGCATCAAGCCGCGCTTGGGGATCACGCCCGCTTCCTGGAACGAACCGCCGTGGAACTCGGGGTCGGTGAGGATCGCCTGGCGCGCGACTTCGTTGAAGGCGATGTTCTGCGCCGACAGCTTGGGTGCCGAGGCGATGGCCAGGCAGTGACGAATGCGTTCGGGGTAAGTGATGCTCCATTGCATCGCCTGCATGCCGCCGAGGCTGCCGCCGATCACTGCGGCCCATTGGCCGATGCCGATCCGGTCGGCCAGGCGTGCCTGGCTGTGCACCCAGTCTTCCACGGTCAACACCGGGAAATCGGCGCCGAACGGCTTGCCGGTCTCCGGGTTGAGGCTGCTGGGGCCGGTTGAGCCGTTGCAGCCGCCGAGGTTGTTCAGGCTGACCACGAAGAACTTGCGGGTATCGATCGGCTTGCCGGGGCCGATGCAGCTGTCCCACCAACCGGGTTTGCGGTCGTCGGGGCTGTGGAAACCGGCCGCGTGATGATGGCCAGACAAGGCGTGACAGATCAGCACGGCGTTGCTCGCCGTGGCGTTCAGCGTGCCGTAGGTTTCGTAAATCAGGTCATACGCTGGGAGCGAACGGCCACAGGCCAGGGCCAGGGGCTCGCTGAAGTGCGCCACTTGCGGCGTCACCAGACCAACAGAATCGGCGGGAAAGGCAGTTGGCATCGACCCTGCTCTCGTTGAAATGAGGCGTAAGTCTAAAGACCGGGGGGGTTAGCGGCAAGCAAAGGGCGGGGGTGATTTCATTCCGTTGAATCGAGTCGCGCCCTTCACGAGCAAGTCGAATCCCACAGGGAATGCATTTCTCTGTGGGAGCGGGCTTGCTCGCGAAGGGCGCGACGCGGTCTCGCTGAATCAGATCAGCCCGAGCAACCCTTCCGGCATGAAAGCGAAGTACGCCAGGCGCGGGATCAGCCAGCTTTGCAGCAGCTGGATCACGATAAACGCAAAGATCGGCGAAATATCGAGGCCGCCCAGGTTCGGAATGATCCGGCGGAACGGCGCGAGGACCGGTTCAGTGATCTGCCCGACCAGCTCGGCGCCCGGATTGTGGCTGCCCGGGGCGACCCAGGACAGAATCACGCTGATGATCATGGCGTAGAAAATAATGTTCAAAAACAGCGAGAACAACGCGATCAGCGCCCAAGGCACCAGCAACACCCAATCAACCATGAAGCCTTTGAGCGCGAGGATCACCGCGATCAGCAGCATCTGAATGATCAGCGCCAGCACCAGCGACGACATGTCCAGGCCGAACATGCTCGGGATGACCCGGCGCAGCGGCTTGAGCAGCGGTTGCGTGGCTTTGACGATGAACTGGCAGAGCGGGTTGTAGAAGTTCGCCCGCACCAGTTGCAGGATGAAGCGCATTAGCACGATCAGCAGGTACAGGCTGCCTAGGGTTTTAATGATGAAAATGGCAGCGTCATTGAGTCCGAGCATCATTGATTCCTTTATAAGAGCGGATTAGCGACCGAGTTGCTCAGCCATTTCGGCCGAGCGATGCGCGGCGGCGCCGAGTGCTTTTTCTACCAACGCCTCGAAGCCGTCGGCCTGGAAAGATTTGATGGCGGCTTCGGTGGTGCCCGCCGGAGAGGTCACGCGGCGACGCAGCTCAGCGGCGTCGACGTCGCTGGCGACCGCCATGTGCGCCGCGCCCAGCGCGGTTTGCACGGTCAGTTGCGCGGCGATGTCTGCCGGCAGACCAAGCTTGACGCCAGCGGCGGTCATGGCTTCGATCAGCAAAAAGAAGTACGCCGGGCCGGAACCGGAAACAGCGGTGACCGCGTCCAGTTGTTGTTCTTCGCTCAGCCACAGGGCAATGCCCACGGCCGACAGCAGTTCTTCAGCGTGCTGGCGCTGTTGCGCGGTGACTTCGGCGGTGGCGAACAAACCGCTCACGCCCTGGCGCAGCAGCGCTGGCGTGTTGGGCATGCAGCGCACGATTGGCTGGGCGCCGAGCCAGTTGTTCATGCTCGCGCACGTGATGCCGGCGGCAATCGAAACCACCAGCTGATTCGGCTTGAGGCTTGGGCGAATGGCTTCGCACACGGCTTTCATTGCCTGGGGTTTGACGGCCAGAACAACGACATCGGCGTCCTCGATGGCGTCGGCGTTGTCGGCGAATACTTCAATGCCATGCTCTGCGCTCACGCGCGCGCGGGTTTCAGCGCCCGGATCGCTGGCGCGCAGGTGTGCCGCGTCCAGACCTTTGGCACGCAGGCCGCCGATCAGGCTGGCGGCCATGTTGCCGGCACCGATAAAGGCAATACGAGTCTTGCTCATGTCAGGTCCCTATAAAAGAAAGTGGTCAAGGCTGGCCGTGCATTTGTTGAGAGCCGCGGGCACCGAACAGGGCCGTGCCGACACGGACCCAAGTGGCGCCGTGGGCGATGGCCGACTCAAGGTCATGGCTCATGCCCATGGAAAGCGTGTCGAGCGGCAGATTGAGGCTGGTTTGCAGGCGCTGCACGGCAGCAAAAGCGGCGTCTTGCTCGGCACGATCGTCAGTCGGCTCGGGAATTGCCATCAACCCGCGCAGCTTGATGCGTGGCAACTCGCTGATGGCCTTGGCCAGTGCCGGCAGATCGGCCGGGGTGCAGCCGGATTTGCTGGCTTCGCCGCTGACGTTGACCTGGATGCAGATGTTCAGTGGCGGCAGATCGGCAGGACGTTGTTCGGACAGGCGTTGTGCGATTTTCAGACGATCCACGGAATGCACCCAGGCGAAGTGCTCGGCGATAGCGCGAGTCTTGTTCGATTGAATGGGGCCGATGAAGTGCCAGATCAAGGGCAGGTCGGCCAGTTCGAGCTGTTTGCCCAGGGCTTCTTGCAGATAGTTCTCGCCAAAGTCACGCAGGCCGGCGGCATGGGCTTCGCGCAGGGCCTCGGCGGGCTTGGTCTTGCTCACTGCCAGCAGTTGAACGCTGTGTTCGTCGCGGTGCGCGGCCTGGGTCGCTGCCTGGATGCGCGAACTAACCTGAAGAATGTTGTCTGCTATCGTGGACATCAAATCCTGCCTGAAAAGTGCCTGCACTCGATCATGCGGCGTTAAAAGTCGGCTCAGAATGCTCATTGACTGACGTCAACTGCGCTTCTTCGCCAACGTTTGCCTTGCCTGATCATCGCTCGGCGACTTTTCAGGCGAGGATTTGGCGCCGCTGGTCTGAAGGTTCGCGGCATTCTACTGGAATTGAGGAGTGCTATGGATATCACTGAGCTACTGGCGTTCAGCGCCAAACAGGGCGCTTCCGACTTGCACCTGTCTGCCGGCCTGCCACCGATGATTCGCGTCGATGGCGATGTGCGGCGCATCAACCTGCCGGCCCTGGATCACAAACAGGTGCACGAACTGATCTACGACATCATGAACGACACCCAGCGGGTCGACTTCGAGAAACACCTGGAAACCGATTTTTCCTTTGAAGTGCCCGGCGTGGCGCGCTTCCGGGTCAACGCTTTCAACCAGAACCGTGGCGCCGGCGCGGTGTTTCGGACCATTCCCTCTAAGGTCCTGAGCATGGATGACCTTGGCATGGGCGAGGTATTTCGCAAGATTACCGAGGCGCCGCGTGGCCTGGTGCTGGTGACCGGCCCGACCGGCTCCGGCAAATCCACCACCCTGGCGGCGATGATCGATTACCTGAACAACCATCGCCATCACCACATCCTCACCATCGAAGACCCGATCGAGTTCGTTCACGAATCGCGCAAATGCCTGATCAACCAGCGCGAAGTCCACCGTGATACCCGCAGCTTCGCCACCGCCCTGCGCTCGGCGTTGCGCGAAGACCCGGACGTGATTCTGGTGGGGGAGATGCGCGATCTGGAGACCATTCGCCTGGCGCTGACCGCCGCCGAGACCGGTCACCTGGTGTTCGGCACGCTGCACACCACGTCGGCGGCGAAAACCATCGACCGGGTGGTGGACGTGTTTCCGGGGGACGAGAAGTCGATGGTGCGCTCGATGTTGTCCGAGTCGCTGCTGGCGGTGGTGTCGCAGACCTTGGTGAAGAAGATCGGCGGCGGGCGCATTGCCGCGCACGAGATCATGCTCGGAACGTCGGCGATTCGTAACCTGATCCGCGAAGACAAGGTGGCGCAGATGTACTCGTCGATTCAGACGGGTGGGAATCTGGGGATGCAGACGCTGGATATGTGCTTGAAGGACTTGGTGACCAAGGGCTTGATCAGTCGGGAGCATGCGCGGGAGAAAGCGCGGTCGCCGGATAATTTTTAAGTAGGGAATGCAGCCTTGTGGTGAGGGGGCTTGTCCCCTCACCACAAATGCCCGCCTTCAGGTGGGCACCGGTAAATCAGCGCTGAACGACTCGCATCTGCCCAGGCTCTTTCGGCAGAACCCGCTTGGCAACGACGTAGTGGCTTTCCCAGTACGGTTTCTTCAAAGTGTCGATGGTCACCGACTTGCCACGACGCGGTGCGTGGATAAAGCGGTCATTGCCCAGGTAAATGGCAACGTGATTGACCCGACGACTCTTGATGTTGAAGAAAATCAGATCGCCCGGCTTCAGGTCGCCGCGCTCGACTTTCTCGCCATGACCGCTGGCCATCTCGTTGGAAGTACGCGGCAGGTCGAATGTGGCGTCGTTGAACGCGTATTTCACCAGACCACTGCAATCGAACCCTTTACTTGGGCTGCTGCCGCCCCAACGGTAGGGAGTACCGAGGACGTTGACGGCGCGGCTCAATACATTGCTGCTGGTCTTGCTCGCCATCGGCGGCACCAGTTTGCTGTTGGCCTTGCTCAGTTGGGTCGAGTGTTTGGCTGTTTGCTTGTTTTTGCTCGTTGGAGCAGAAACATGGGATTTCGGGGTGTAACCATTAACGTTAGGAAGACGTTGCTCACGATTGGTGGCGTGGGCGGCCAGTGGCATCAAAAGGCAAATGGTTAGCCATGTCTTGAAAAATGGACGCATTAGGCAAGGCTCATATGGGTTAGCGCGAAACTTTATAACAGCTTTTTTTGTCATTCCGAGGCCGTTGGTCGATTGAACCTGGAGGTCAACGGAACCAATCAAGCGGCAAATGGACGCAATTGTCGGACAGGAGTCAGGTGGTATAAGGCTTTGACGGGATCCAAGGTAGCATTTGCCATACGTCGGCAACCTGTAAAAAAGTCACAAAGAATTCAAGAATATTTATCTATCGTGTGAATCGAGGTCCTTCATGAACACCTATCAACAGGCCGGCACGCATCAAGACACCCACAGCAAAGTGATTGGCTATCTGCTGTGGATTTTGGGTTTCACCGGGGCTCACCGCTTCTATTACGGCAAGCCGGTGACCGGGACGATCTGGTTCTTCACCTTCGGTTTGCTGGGTATTGGCTGGCTGATCGACGTGTTTCTGATCCCGGCGATGGACCGTGAAGCAGACCTGCGGTTCACCGCCGGGCCGATCGAATACAACGTGGCGTGGATTCTGCTGACGTTTCTGGGGGTATTCGGCGTGCACCGGATGTATCAGGGGAAGTGGATCAGCGGATTGCTGTACCTGGTGACGGGCGGGTTGTTCTTTGTCGGTGTGCTGTATGACTTCTGGACGCTGAATGACCAGGTTTCGCTGCGTAATGCACAGAACAGAGGCGCCTTTCAGTAAGCCTTCGCGAGCAAGCCCGCTCCCACAGGAGAATGCGTTCCAATGTGGGAGCGGGCTTGCTCGCGAATGCAGGCAGTGCGGTGTTAAGCCTGGTGGCTGATCCGCCCATCCACCAGGGTGTATCGCACCACGCCCGGCAAGGTGTGGCCAATGAACGGGCAGTTTTCGCCTTTCGACAGCCAGTTCTCACCGGCAACGGTCGACGCCGTCGGGTCGAACAACACGATGTCCGCCGGCCCACCCACCGCCAATTGGCCGGCCGGCAAGCGCAATGCCTCGGCGGGCCCGGCGCTCAAGCGCGCCAGCAGCGTCGGCAAGTCCAGCAAACCATCCTCAACCAACGTCATCGCCAGCGGCAGCAACAGTTCAACGCTGCTGATCCCCGGCTCGGTCGCGCCGAACGGCGCCAGTTTGGCGTCGCGTTCGTGCGGCTGGTGATGGCTGGAGATGGCGGACACCACGCCCGACTTCACCGCCGCACGCAGGCCGTCGCGGTCGGCGCGGGTGCGCAGCGGCGGCTGGACGTGATAGAGGCTGCTGAAATCGATCAGCGCTTCGTCGGTCAAAATCAGTTGATACAGCGCCACGTCGGCGGTCACTGGCAAACCGCGCGCCTGGGCCTGAGCAATCAGGGCCACGCCGCGAGCGCTGGTGAGCTGGCTGAAGTGCGCGCGCACGCCGCTTTGTTCGACCAGTAACAGGTCACGGGCCAACGCCACCGTCTCGGCGGTTTCCGGAATGCCCGGCAACCCGAGGAAACTGGCGGTCGGGCCTTCGTGGGCCAGGCCACCTTCGGCCAGGTCGTGGTCCTGAGAGTGGAAAATCACCGTCAGGTCGAACGTCGCCGCGTATTCCAGCGCCCGGCACAGCGTGCGGGTGTTGCGAAAGCTCTCCAGGCCGTTGCCGAAGGCCACACAACCGGCATCGCGCAACGCGACCAGTTCGGCCAGCTGTTCGCCGTCCAGGCCTTTGCTCAGCGCGCCAATCGGGAAGACTTTGGTGTTGCCGGCCTCGCGGGCGCGGTCGAGGATCAGTTCCGCCACGGCCGACGTGTCGAGCACCGGTTTGGTGTGCGGCGGGCAGCACAGGCTGGTCACGCCACCGGCCGCAGCGGCCCGGGTTTCGCTGACAATCGAGCCTTTGCGGCTGTAACCCGGCTCGCGCAGGGCGACGTTCAGGTCAACCAGGCCAGGCGCGGCCACCAGGCCTTGGGCGTCGAGGGTATCGACCGGCACAAAACCGGCGGGTGCTGCGCCAAGGGCCACGATCTTGCAGGCTTCGATATGAATGTCGGTGACTTTATCCAGACCCGAGGTCGGATCGATGACGCGTGCGCCGAGAATGCTGAGCTTCACTGGGCGTTCTCCTGCTCGAATTGACGTTGCGCAGTCTGCCCGCTCATGGCCATGGACAACACCGCCATACGAATCGCGATGCCGTAGGTGACCTGATTGAGGATCACCGAGTGCGGGCCGTCGGCCACCGCCGACTCAATCTCCACGCCACGGTTGATCGGCCCCGGGTGCATGACGATGCAATCCGGCTTGGCCCCGGCCAGGCGCGCGGTGGTCAGGCCGAACAGGCGATAGAACTCGCCTTCGCTCGGCAGCAGGCCGCCGGTCATGCGCTCACGCTGCAAGCGCAGCATGATCACCACGTCGACGTCTTTCAGACCTTCGGTCATGTCGGTGTAGACCTTCACGCCGTATTGCTCGATGCCGATCGGCAGCAGGGTTTTCGGCGCGATCACGCGGATGTCCGGGCAGCCGAGGGTTTTCAGCGCGAGCATGTTCGAACGCGCGACCCGCGAGTGCAGGATGTCGCCGACGATGGCCACCGAGAGATTTTCGAAACCGCCCTTGTGCCGGCGGATCGTCAGCATGTCGAGCATGCCTTGGGTCGGGTGCGCGTGACGGCCGTCGCCGCCGTTGATGATTGCCACTTGCGGGCACACATGTTCGGCGATGAAGTGCGCGGCGCCGGAATCACCGTGGCGCACGACGAACATGTCGGCGGCCATGGCTTCCAGGTTGCGCAGGGTATCGAGCAGGGTTTCACCCTTGCTCGCCGACGAGGTCGACACGTTCAGGGTGATCACGTCCGCCGAAAGGCGCTGGGCCGCCAGTTCGAAGGTGGTACGGGTGCGCGTGGAGTTTTCGAAGAACACGTTGCACACGGTCTTGCCGCGCAGCAACGGGACTTTCTTCACCGCCCGGGCACCGACTTCGAGGCCGCCAAACCTTTACGAGCACCGTGAGTGGAGATGAAGTACTGAAGTACGCTCAAACCTTCAC
>NZ_JBNNWE010000024.1:0-65205 GCF_050280905.1 Pseudomonas sp. NPDC086278 | reverse complement strand
TTACAATTTGCCCTTACGGTTTTTAATGTTTCGTTCGTCATGGGGGTTTTACACGGGCAATAAGAATCAATACCATTGGCGCTCCTTTGCTTTCTCCGGGCTTGCCGGACACCCTCAAGGACATCGATCTATCGATCAAGGACGGTGAGTTCCTGATCCTCGTCGGGCCTTCGGGCTGCGGCAAGTCGACCCTGATGAACTGCATCGCCGGCCTGGAGACCATCACCGGCGGCGCGATCATGATCGATGACCAGGACGTCAGCGGCATGAGCCCGAAAGATCGCGACATCGCCATGGTGTTCCAGTCCTACGCGCTGTACCCGACCATGAGCGTGCGCGAGAACATCGCCTTCGGCTTGAAGATCCGCAAAATGCCCGCCGCCGATATCGAAGCGGAAGTGGCGCGCGTGTCCAAGCTGTTGCAGATCGAACATTTGCTGAACCGCAAACCCGGCCAACTCTCCGGTGGTCAGCAACAGCGTGTAGCCATGGGCCGTGCCCTGGCGCGTCGGCCGAAGATTTACCTGTTCGACGAACCGCTGTCCAACCTCGACGCCAAGCTGCGCGTCGAGATGCGCACCGAAATGAAACTGATGCACCAACGCCTGAAGACCACCACGGTCTACGTGACCCACGACCAGATCGAAGCCATGACGCTGGGCGACAAAGTGGCGGTGATGAAGGACGGGATCATCCAGCAGTTCGGCACGCCGAAAGACATCTACAACAACCCGGCCAACCTGTTTGTGGCGAGCTTCATCGGCTCGCCGCCGATGAACTTCATTCCTTTGCGTTTGCAGCGCAAGGACGGTCGTCTGCTCGCCTTGCTCGACAGCGGCCAGGCGCGTTGCGAGTTGCCGCTGGGCATGCAGGATGCCGGTCTCGAAGACCGTGAAGTGATTCTCGGCCTGCGCCCGGAACAGATCGTACTGGCAGGCAGCGAGCCCAATGGTTTGCCGACCATTCGCGCCGAAGTCCAGGTCACCGAGCCGACCGGTCCGGACACCCTGGTGTTCGTCAACCTGAACGAAACCAAAGTCTGCTGCCGACTGGCGCCAGACGTTGCACCGGCCGTGGGCGAGACCCTGACCCTGCAATTCGATCCATCGAAAGTGCTGTTGTTCGATGCCAAGACCGGGGAGCGACTGGGGGTGGCTGGTCAGCCAAAAACCGAGCGCCACAGCGCCAACGTGGCCCAGTTCAAAGGCCGCTGAAGATCAAAAATGTGGGAACGAGCCTTTGTGGCGAGGGGGCTTGCCCCCGTTGGGGTGCGAAGCGCCCCTGAAATCAGTCACCGCGACCTTATGAAGGGGTGATGGTTTTACGACTGCTTTGCAGCCGAACGGGGCAAGCCCCTCGCCACAACAGCCGCTCCCGCAAGGGGATATGTGCCAGGCGGCCTGTCGCCCGGTACAGCTGATGTAACCGCGTTAGATAAAAACAGTTAATAACAATAAAACGAGGATGTAGGGATGAAGAAGAACAACAACGCTCAGCTTATCTGCCAGTTGTCGGCCGTTGCGGCAATGATGCTGGCCGGTAGCGTGCACGCGGCTGACGCGTTCAGCTCCGATTCCGAGTGGATGACGGGCGATTGGGGTGGCGAGCGCACCAAGCTGATCGAGCAGGGTGTCGACATCAAGATGGACTACGTCGGTGAAGTGGGCGGCAACCTTCACGGCGGCTACAACAACGACAAGACGGCGCGTTACTCCGACCAGTTTGGCCTGGGTGCGGCGCTGGACCTGCAAAAACTGCTGGGCTGGGATAACACCCAGGCCAAGATCCAGCTCACCAACCGTAACGGCGAAAACATCTCCAACGACCGCGTCGGCGACCCGCGTGCCGGCACCTTGAGTTCCTCTCAAGAAGTCTACGGCCGTGGTCACATGGTCCGTCTGACCCAGTTGTGGATCAAACACCAGTTCCTCGACGGCAAACTGGACGTCAAGGCCGGTTACTTCGGCGAAGGCGAAGACTTCAACACCTTCCCTTGCGAGTTCCAGAACCTGGCGTTCTGCGGTTCCCAAGTGGGCAACTGGGCAACCAACATCTGGTACAACTGGCCCGTCAGCCAGGCCGCGATCCGCGTGAAGTACAACATCTCGCCTGAGTTCTATGCGCAGATCGGCGCGTACAACCAGAACCCGTCGCAACTGGAACACGGCAACGGCTTCAAGCTCAGTGGCAGCGGCACTGCCGGCACCGTCCTGCCAGTCGAACTGGTCTGGTTGCCTAACCCGAACAACCTGCCGGGCGAATACCGTGTCGGTTACTACAAAAGCACGGCGAGCGCCAATGACGTCCTCAAGGACGACAACGGCAACGACGCGGCAACGACCGGCAACCCGTATCGCACCCAAAGCAGCAAGCACGGCTACTGGTTCGTGGCACAACAACAACTTACCAGCCACAACGGTGACAAGTCTCGCGGCCTGAACGTTGCGGCCAACGCCACGTTCCACGACAAGGACACCAACTTCATCGACAACTACCAGTCGCTGATGTTTGTGTACAAAGGCCCGTTCGACGCGCGTCCGAAAGATGACGTCGGGATCGGTTTTGCCCGTATCCACGTCAACGATGACGTGAAGAAAAACGCTGAGCTGGTCAACGATTCCAATGGCGTCAACGACTACGACAATCCGCTGTACTCGCCACTGCGTACCACCGAGTACAACTACGAGATCAACTACGGCTTCCACGTCACCAACTGGCTGACCGTACGTCCTAACCTGCAATACATCACTCACCCGGGCGGTGTGGATGAAGTAGATAACGCGCTGGTGGCCGGCCTGAAAATTCAGTCCGTGTTCTAACGCTGTTGCTATAAGCTCCTCTCTATGTGCGCATATTTGCGGACAGCCCAGGCTGTCCGCTTTTTTTTGGGGATGGCGCACCCCCGGGTGACAGACGATTTTCGGAACCTCGGCACATGCATGAGCATCCGCTACAACGCTTCTTCAAATCCTTGCGCGAACGACCGCTGTTTGCGTGGGAGCGCTATCAGAAGCGCGACGTGCTGGTGATCGATCATCCGCTGTGTCAGGCGGTGTTCAGCCGGCAGGGCGCGCAATTGCTGCACTTCCAGCCGACGGGCCAGAAGCCTTGGCTCTGGTGCGCGGCGAAGTGGCCACATGTCGGGGCGATTCGCGGCGGCGTGCCGGTCTGTTGGCCGTGGTATGGCCGTCATCCCAGCGAAAACGCGTGGCCGTCTCACGGTTGGGCGCGGCTGATCGACTGGAAGCTCATCGACAGCAGCAGCGACGACGAGGGCGTGCGCCTGCATTGGCAACTGCAGTTGTGTGACTGGCAAGTGGACCTGCACGCGCACCTTGGCGAACGCATGGATTTGCGCCTGAGCACCGAGCATCAGGACAGCCTGCCGTGCCAATTGAGTCAGGCATTGCACGCTTACTGGCGTATTGGTGATGTCGGTGAGATAGCGCTGTCCGGGCTCGATGGCGCGCAGGGTTACGATCAGTTGAACCGCCAGAGCTGTCAGCAGGAAGGTGAGTTGCGGGTGGACGGCGGCTGTCAGCGGGTGTTTCAGCATGACGGCGAATTACAGCTCAAGGACCACGCCTGGCAACGCGAGTTGTGTATCGACACCGGTGACGATGCGGACACGGTGGTCTGGCATCCGGGCACGCGACCCCTGTTGGGGGTGAGCTGGAATGAGATTTCAGAGTTCGTGTGTGTGGAAGCGGCGAGCGGTGGCACCGATAGCATGAGCCTGGCGCCGGGGCAGAAGGCCCACTTGAGTTTGCAGGCGCGGGTTGGGGTTTAGTCCGGGATATTCAGTGGTTTCACCGGCCCCTTCGCGAGCAAGCCCGCTCCCACTGGGGGATCGCATTCCAAGTGTGGGAGCGGGCTTGCTCGCGAATAGGCCGGGCAGACAATAAAGATGCGGGGTTAATTAAACTCATCCCCCACCGGATACCGGCTCGCATTCAAGCTCTCTTTGATCTTGCGCAAATGCGGCTGGAAATCCACGCCACGGCGCAAGGTCATGCCGGTCGCCAGCACATCCAGCACAGTCAGTTGAATAATCCGCGAGGTCATCGGCATGTAGATGTCGGTGTCTTCCGGCAGCGGAATGTTCAGGCTCAGCGTACTGGCCTTGGCCAACGGCGAGCCTTCAGCGGTCAAGCCGAGCACCGAAGCACCGTTCTCCCGGGCGATGCGCGCCACTTCCACCAGTTCGCGGGTGCGGCCAGTGTAGGAAATGATCACGAACAACTCGCCGGTGTGCGCCACCGAGGCAATCATGCGCTGCATCAACACGTCGGCATGGGCGGTGACGGCCAGGTTGAAGCGGAAGAACTTGTGCTGTGCATCAAGCGCCACCGGGGCCGAAGCGCCGAGGCCGAAGAAGTGGATCTGCCGCGCCTGGATCAACAGGTCGACAGCGCGGCTGATCAGGTTCGGGTCCAGCGCCTGCAACGCACTGTCCAGCGAAGCGATGGCGCTGCCGAAAATCTTCTTGGTGTACGCCTCGGGATTGTCATCGGCCTCGACCGCACGGCTGACATACGCCGCGCCGCTGGCCAGGCTCTGCGCCAGTTGCAGCTTGAGTTCCGGGTAGCCGCTGACGCCGAACGAACGGCAGAAACGGTTGACCGTCGGCTCGCTGACCTTGGAGGCCTGGGCGAGGGCGGCGATGCTGAATCGGGTGGCCTGCTGTGGGTTGAGCAGGATCACTTCGGCAACTTTGCGTTCCGCCTTGTTCAGGTCTTCAAGGCGATTCTGGATTTGTTCCAGTAAATTTCGCACGCGGTCCATATATGTTCCTTGGGTCAGCTGCGCAAATTAGAGTTCGGCTATGCCAAAAGGGCCTTTGATGCGGCCCCAAACGGTGGCCTATCCTACTGATGGCTCCGACCGACCACCACTCGGAATCTGTATTTTGCGAAAATGTTGTGGTTATTACTACATTTTCTCTTGAGCGATGCCTTGAAAAAAGGTATTTGTAGCTTAACTTGATAAAAGAACAAACATCATGCCTTCGATTACGGTTGAACCGTGCACCTTTGCCTTGTTCGGCGCCCTCGGCGATCTGGCCCTGCGCAAGCTGTTTCCTGCCCTCTATCAACTCGATGGCGCAGGCCTGTTGCACGAGGACACGCGGATCATCGCGCTGGCCCGTGAACCCGGCAGCGAGCAAGAACACCTGGCATTCATCACCTCCGAGCTGCGCCGTTATGTCGGTGCCAAAGAGCTGGACGAAGCCGTCCTCGAACGTTTCCTGGCCCGCCTGACCTACCTGCACGTCGATTTCCTCAAGGCTGACGATTACGTCGCCCTGGCCGAACTGGCCGGCACCGCGCAACGGGTGATCGCCTATTTCGCCACGCCGGCTGCCGTTTACGGGGCAATCTGCGAGAACCTGGCGAAAGTCGGCCTGGCCGAAAACACCCGCGTAGTGCTGGAAAAACCCATCGGTTCCGACCTCGAATCCTCGCGCAAGGTCAACGACGCGGTGGCGCAGTTCTTCCCGGAGAACCGGACCTACCGCATCGACCACTACCTGGGCAAAGAGACCGTTCAAAACCTCATCGCCCTACGTTTCGCCAACAGCCTGTTCGAAACCCAGTGGAACCAGAATTACATCTCCCACGTGGAAATCACCGTGGCCGAGAAGGTCGGCATCGAAGGCCGCTGGGGTTACTTCGACAAGGCCGGCCAGCTGCGGGACATGATCCAGAATCACCTGCTGCAACTGCTCTGCCTGATCGCCATGGACCCGCCGGCCGACCTGTCCGCCGACAGCATCCGCGACGAGAAAGTCAAAGTGCTCAAGGCACTGGCGCCGATCAGCCCTGAGGGCCTGACCACACAGGTGGTGCGCGGCCAGTACATCGCCGGTTACAGCGAAGGCAAATCCGTGCCGGGCTACCTCGAAGAGCCGAACTCGAATACGCAGAGCGACACCGAAACCTTCGTCGCCCTGCGAGCCGACATCCGCAACTGGCGCTGGGCCGGCGTGCCGTTTTACCTGCGTACCGGCAAGCGCATGCCGCAAAAGTTGTCGCAGATCGTCATCCACTTCAAGGAACCGTCGCACTACATCTTCGCCCCCGAGCAGCGCCTGCAAATCAGCAACAAGCTGATCATTCGCCTGCAACCGGACGAAGGTATTTCCTTGCGTGTGATGACCAAGGAACAAGGCCTGGACAAGGGCATGCAGCTGCGCAGCGGTCCGTTGCAGCTGAATTTTTCCGACACCTATCGCAGCGCGCGGATTCCCGATGCCTACGAGCGGTTGTTGCTGGAAGTAATGCGCGGCAATCAGAACCTGTTTGTCCGTAAAGATGAAATCGAAGCCGCGTGGAAGTGGTGTGACCAGTTGATCGCCGGGTGGAAAAAATCCGGTGACGCGCCCAAGCCGTACGCGGCCGGGTCCTGGGGACCGATGAGCTCCATTGCTCTGATCACGCGGGATGGGAGGTCTTGGTATGGCGATATCTGATTTGCAACTGCCGCAGGGCGTCAGCGCTCATGCGTTCAAAAACCCGGTGCTGCTGGCGGAAGGCCTGGCCCTGGATGTTGCCAAACAACTGGGCGAGGCCATTGTGGCCTCGGGCACCGCGACGCTGGTGGTGTCCGGCGGTCGCAGCCCGGTGGCGTTTTTCCAGCACCTGGCCAAACAGCCACTGGACTGGTCGAAGGTCGTGATCACCCTGGCTGACGAGCGTTGGGTGCCGGTTGAACACGCCGACAGCAATGCCGGTCTGCTCAAGCGTTACCTGTTGCAAGGTCCGGCGGCCAAGGCAAAGTTTCTGAGCCTTTACAGCGCCACTGCCAACCTGGAACTGGCGGCGGAGCAGGCTGACCGCTTGCTGGCGGAACTGCCCGCCATCGACGTGCTGGTGCTGGGCATGGGCGACGACGGTCACACCGCGTCGCTGTTCCCGAACAGCCCGAACCTGAGCGACGCCTTGAACATCGACGGCACCCGCCGTTGCTACCCGATGCTGGCGCCGACCGTGCCGCATCAGCGCCTGACCATGAGTCGTGCGCTGCTGGCTTCGGCCAAAACCACTGTTTTATCGATTTCCGGTCAGTCCAAGCTGACTACTTTGAGTGCCGCATTGGCCGGTGACGATGTCGCCGCCATGCCGATTCGCGCGTTTCTGCAACCTACGTTAGAGATTTACTGGTGCCCATGAGCCAAGGATCAGCCGCTATGAAAAATCCATCCCCGACCGTTTCCATGGCGGACAAAGTTGCCCTGATCGACAGCCTCTGCGCCAAGGCGCGGATTCTGCCGGTGATCACCATCGCCCGCGAACAGGACGTGCTGCCACTGGCCGACGCCCTGGCCGCCGGTGGTCTGACCGCCCTGGAAGTGACCCTGCGTTCGCAGTTCGGCCTCAAGGCCATTCAGATCCTGCGCGAGCAGCGTCCGGAACTGATGACCGGTGCCGGCACGGTGCTCGATCGCAACATGCTCGCCGCCGCCGAAGCGGCCGGTTCGCAATTCATCGTCACGCCAGGCATTACCCGTGACCTGCTCGAAGCCAGCGTCGACAGCCCGATTCCGCTGTTGCCCGGCATCAGCAATGCTTCCGGGATCATGGAAGGCTATGGCCTGGGTTATCGCCGCTTCAAGCTGTTCCCGGCGGAAGTCAGCGGCGGCGTTGCGGCCATCAAAGCCCTCGGCGGCCCGTTCGGTGAGGTCAAATTCTGCCCGACTGGCGGTGTCAGCCCGGCCAATATCAAAAGCTACATGGCGTTGAAAAACGTGATGTGCGTGGGCGGTAGCTGGATGCTTGACCCTGAGTGGATCAAGAACGGCGACTGGGCCCGCATTCAGGAATGCACCGCCGAGGCTTTGGCGCTGCTGGACTGATCGCTTCAACCAACACTTCGTTGTGTGTTCTACGGCTTTTCGGTGCGCTTGGTCGGTGCACCGTTTTTTTTGCCCGAAAAAAACCTGTGGGAGCGGCATGCGATACATAGATACCGCATCGCGCCGCTCGACCCGCGTTAACCTGCGTTCATCTTATGGAAGAGAGAACGTCATGGACGACAACACCTCGGTTGCACCTTCATCACCGGTTTACCTGCTGTCACCCGAGCAGATTGCCGGCCCGTTTTTCAGAAACCCCAAGTTGATTCGACGCAACATCAGCGAAAGCGCCGATGGCATTCCCTTGGTGCTACGCCTGGCCATCGTCGATGCCATGACCGGTCAGCCGGTCACGGGCGCCCTGGTCGATATCTGGCATTGCAACGCGCGCGGTGTGTACTCGGGCTGGAGCAAGCTTGATCCGGACAAGGACGTCGATGCCGCTGACATCGGGTCGATCCCGCGCACGGATGACGACACTTACCTGCGTGGCGGGCAATTCACCGATAAAAAAGGCATCGTGCGGTTTACCACGGTCTACCCAGGGTTCTATGCCGGTCGTGCCTTGCACATACATGTCGCGGTGCGCATTACCTCGGGCAACAACTTTCTGGAAGAGCGCCACGTTGCCTGGGTCGGTCAGCTGTACTTTCCCGAAGTTGCTTCGCGCTCGGTGCTGAATACCCGCGAGTACGGCGGTCGCTCCATTGCGTCGCTGCCCAACCACGAAGACTTTTATTTTCGGCATCAGGGCGGCGACGCCTCGACATTGACCGTTCATACCCTCGGTCGAGACTCGAATGAGGATGGCTTCTTCGGGCACACGACCATCGGCATCGACACGTTCGCCGCGTCGACGCACATCAAGCCCGAGGACTTCGGCCAGTACACGGTTTGACGTCAGCGCAGTTCGGTCAGCGCCCGGGCCAGCAAGTCCATGTCGGCGGCGGTGGTGGTCAGCCCCGGCGTGATGCGAATGCACGGCCCGCTCGCCGCGCCGCTGCGGACCACGGTGAACAGGTTGTAGTCGTCGAGCAGCCGCTCGGCCATTGCCTGTTGATCGGCGTGGCGGGTAAAGCGCATCGAGGTAATGCCGCAATACAGGCGCGGGTCATCCGGGGTCATGACTTCGATGCCCGGTAACTCCCGAGCCGCGCGGACCCACAGGTTGCGCAAGTAACTGAGCCGCGCGCCTTTGGCCTTGGAACCGCCCATCGCGTGATGCTCCTCGAACACCAGCGGCAGGGTCAGCAACGCCGGGATGTTCGGTGTGCTGTACGACGTGCGCGCGCGAATGTCGGTCACCGGGAAATGCATCTCGCCCATGTCCGGGTCGATGTCAGCCAAACGCTCGGGGGCGATGTACATGAAGCCCAGGGTCAGGGGGGCTCCGATCCATTTGTGCAGGTTATAGCCGGCAAAGGAGATGCCGAGTTCTTCAAGATTGAAGTCGAGTTGACCCAAGGCGTGGGCGCCGTCGAGGATCACGTCGACTCCGTGTTCCTTGGCCGCTGCCGCGATAGCCTGCACGGGCATGACCAGGCCGGTGCGATGGGTGACGTGTGTCAGGGCCATCAGTTTGAGCTTCGGATAGCGCACGAACGCATCGCGGTAGGTGGCCAGCAAACTGTCGAAACTGGCCGGGTGCGGGTGATCAATCTCGATCACTTGCGCGCCGCGCTGCTTGGCTAGCCAGCGCATCGCGCCTTTGACCGTGTCGTATTCCAGATCACAGATCAGCACCTGATCGCCCGGTTGCAGGCGATTGTAATTGCGGATCAACGATTGCAAGCCGTCCGACGCGTTGCGGGTGAAGGCGACCGTTTCGGCGGCGGCGCCGATCAGTTCAGCGAGTTGCGCGCGGATTTCGACGCTTTCGACCTGCTCGAAACGCTGGCGTACATACACCGAGTTACTGCGATTGATGAATTCGATATTGCGCTGGTAGTCCTCGACCACCGTGCGTGACATGCGCCCGAAGTAACCGTTTTCCAGGTTGATCGGACCGGGCTGGACGGCGTACCGGTCGGCGAAGGTTTTCCAGAAATGTTCATCGCGGGTGCGCAGGGTGTTATCAGGCACGGGCTACTCGGTTTCAGTGACGCGGGGCGGGTTTGCCATGTTTGGCGCGCAGCGGTTCCAGCAGGTCCGACAGGCCGTTGTGATCGATCTCCTGCATCAGCGCCAGCAAGCCGCCCAGTTCGCCATGGGGGAAACCTTCCCGGGCGAACCAGTTCAGGTACTGGCCAGGCAAGTCGGCAATGATTCGGCCTTTGTATTTGCCGAAGGGCATTTCACGGGTGATCAACAGTTCGAGCTTTTCAGGGTTCATCTATCGGTCGTCTGGTTCGGTAAGTCTGGAAAATACAGGCATTCTGCATGCAGGCCAATTGACAGATCATGCAAAAAAAGCGGATACAGATTTTGACGATAAAGTTAAGTGGTTGAAAAATAACAATTAATTATTCAATTCAAAGCTGGCATGCACGGTGCAATAGCTATTGCATCTTTCATCAACCCCGCAAGGAATTGAAAAATGACCGACATGAATAAAGAAGCGATCTCTGTACTCAACGACCTGATTGAAACCAGCAAGGACGGTCAGGAAGGGTTCAAGACTTGCGCTGAAGACATCAAGCATCCGGAACTGAAAACCCTGTTCATCACGCGCTCTGCCGACTGCGCGGCTGCCGCTGCGGCATTGCAGAGTGCGGTGCGTCAATTGGGCGGTGACCCTGAAACGTCGACCAGTGTCAGCGGTGACCTGCACCGTCGCTGGGTTGACGTGAAAGCCATGTTCACCGGCAAGGATGAAGAGGCTGTGTTGAACGAAGCCGAACGGGGTGAAGACCACGCGTTGAAGGCTTATAAAGCAGCCCTCGAGAAAATCGACAAGCACAACCTGGTGGGCATTCGTGATCTGGTTGAGAGTCAGTACCACGGCGTGCAACGCAACCACGATCAGGTCAAAGCCCTGCGTAACCAGGCTCGCGCACGCTCGTAAGCGTTCGTAGCCGGTAAAAAAAACGCCAGTCGATCTGGCGTTTTTTATGCGCGCCGTTTGGCGCGGCTGATCACTGTGGTGAGGGAACTTGCTTGCGCTTAGTCACGTAGCAGTCGTGAAGCCCCCGCCCAATCTTTGTGCCTGAGATGACTGGGTTGCCGATTTGGGACGCTTTGCGTCCAACGGGGGCAAGCCCCCTCACCACGCAAGCCCCCTCACCACGCAAGCCCCTCACCACAGGGGCAAGCCCCCTCACCACAGGGGAGCGGTGCGTCAGCCGATGCTGATCGCCGGCAAGGTTGGCAGCGTTACGGTCTGCTGTTTGCGCGGTGCCAGAATTTCCGCTTCGCCATCCACCACCAACTCGTCACGCTGGTTGAACACGCGAGTGGCGATGCGCACGCGAAACTTCGGCAGTTTTTCGAGGATTTCCAGGCGCACGGTCAGGGTGTCACCGATCTTCACCGGTTTCTGGAAGCTCATCTGCTGGCCGATATAAATGGTTCCGGGCCCAGGCAGCTCGCACGCCACTGCCGCACTGATCAGCGCACCGCTGAACATGCCGTGGGCGATGCGTTCCTTGAACATGGTGCCGGCGGCGAACTCGGCGTCCAGGTGCACCGGGTTGTGGTCACCGGACATGGCGGCGAACAGTTGAATGTCGCGCTCTTCGACGGTCTTGCTGTAGCTGGCGGTCTGGCCGACTTCGAGGGCTTCGTAAGGGGTGTTGGTAACCTGGGTCATCTGTCTCGATTCCTGTGACGAATTAAAAAATCCACAAAAAACTATTCGGTTCGGGCGGGCCGACGGTGGCTCAGCGCCTGGTCGATCCAGCTCAGCACATCGCGGATCACTTCATCGCGGTTGCTTTCGTTGAACAGTTCGTGCCGCGCCTGCGGGTAGATCGTCAGTTGCAGGCTCTGGCTTCCGGCTTCGCGTAACGCGTCGGCCAGATCGTTCAGACGTTTGCCTTCGCTCACCGGATCACATTCGCCGCCAATCACCAGCAGGGGCAGGCCCGGATCGATCTGCGCGAGATTGGACGCTTTGCTGATTTGCTGCAAGCCGCCGAGCAAATCGATCCACAGCTGATTGGTGCAGCGAAAACCGCAGAGCGGGTCGTTGGCGTAGAGATCGACTTCGGCCGGGTCGCGACTGAGCCAGTCGAACCGCGTGCGCGCCGGTTTGAATTTCTTGTTGAAGGAGCCGAACGACAGCCATTCGATCAGGGCGCTGCGCCCCTTCGGCCCCTGTCGCAGTCGTTCCAGCCGAGCGATCTGCCGCGCCGCGCGATAAAGCGCCACGGGCTGGAAGTTGGAGCCGCTGAGCACCGCGCCGTGCAGGCTGGCGCTGTGATGCAACAGATACGCCTGGGCGATATAGCTGCCCATGCTGTGACCGAGCAAGACGATTGGCACGCCGGGATGTTGCTGGCCGATATGTTGGTTGAGGCTGGCCAGATCACCGACGACTTTGCCCCAGCCATCGTTGTCGGCGAAATGCCCGAGGGTGCCGTTTTCGGCCGTTTTGCCGTGTCCACGCAGGTCCGGTGCGTAAACGCCGTAACCCTGTTCACAAAATGTTTGCGCCAGTCGGGCGTAGCGACCGCTGTGTTCAGCCATGCCATGGGCCAGCAGAATTACGGCTTTCAAAGGCGAGGCGGGCAGCCACTGGTTGACGAAGAGGCGGCTGCGATCACTCGCGGTCAGCCAGAAGGTGTCGTGGATCATGGCGATTCCTTTGCATTGGGCTGCATGTGGCATGGGCGTGGGTTGCATTGTATAGCGCATCCCGCGCGCGCCGTCTGATCAGGTCGCGCCACGGCAGGAAGATTCACACGGTCAATGACGCTGCTGGCCGTATTTGCCTGATTCGCCATAACTGCTAGTGTCCGTGAAGCCCCGCTCTTCGCTTTTGTTTTAAGGAAGGACAGAACAGCGGCCCCGGATAGGTTCAGGTAAAGAGGACAAGAACAATGCAACCTGATTTCTGGAATGACAAACGCCCGGCCGGCGTGCCCCTGGACATCGATCTTGGGGCCTTTAAGTCGGTGATCGAGGTGTTCGAACGTTCCTGCAAGAAATTTGCTGACCGCCCGGCATTCAGCAACATGGGCGTAACCCTGACCTACGCCGAACTGGAACGTCAGAGCCTGGCGTTCGCCGGTTACCTGCAAACCCACACCGACCTGGTGCCGGGGGATCGCATCGCGGTGCAGATGCCCAACGTCCTGCAATACCCGATTGCCGTGTTCGGTGCGCTGCGCGCCGGGCTGATTGTGGTCAACACCAACCCGCTGTACACCGCGCGGGAGATGCGCCACCAGTTCAAGGATTCCGGGGTCCGGGCGCTGGTGTACCTGAACATGTTCGGGCAGAAGGTTCAGGAAGTGCTGCCTGACACCGATATTCAATACCTGATCGAAGCGAAAATGGGTGACTTGATGCCCGCCGCCAAAGGCTGGCTGGTCAACACCCTGGTCAGCAAGGTCAAGAAAATGGTCCCGGACTACGCCTTGCCGCAGGCCATTTCCTTCAAGAGCGCGCTGCGCATGGGCCGGGGCCTGGGCGTCAAGCCGCTGAAAGTCAGCCTCGACGACATCGCCGTGTTGCAATACACCGGCGGCACCACCGGCCTGGCCAAGGGCGCGATGCTGACCCACGGCAACCTGGTGGCAAACATGCAGCAGGCGCGGGCGTGTCTCGCGCAGTTCGGCGATGACGGTCAGCCACTGTTGCGCGAAGGGCAGGAGGTGATGATCGCGCCACTGCCGCTGTATCACATCTATGCGTTCACGGCGAATTGCATGTGCATGATGGTGACCGGCAACCACAACGTGCTGATCACCAATCCGCGCGACATCAAGGGCTTCATCAAGGAGCTGAAAAACTGGCGGTTCTCGGCGTTGCTGGGGCTCAACACGTTGTTTGTCGCGCTGATGGACCACCCGGACTTCAAGACCCTGGATTTCTCCAGCCTCAAACTGACCAACTCCGGCGGCACCGCGCTGGTCAAGGCCACCGCCGAGCGTTGGGAGCAACTCACCGGTTGCCGTATCACCGAGGGTTACGGTCTGACCGAAACCTCACCGGTGGCCTGTACCAACCCGTATGGCCAACAATCGCGGATCGGTACGGTCGGCTTGCCGGTGCCCGGCACCACGTTGAAAGTCATCAATGACGACGGTGTCGAGCAACCGCTGGGCGAGCGGGGCGAGTTGTGCATCAAGGGCCCGCAGGTCATGAAGGGCTACTGGCAGAAACCTGAAGCCACCGCCGAAGTGCTCGACGACGAGGGCTGGTTCAAGTCGGGCGACGTTGCGGTGATCGACCCGGACGGTTTTGTGCGCATCGTCGACCGCAAGAAAGACATGATCATCGTCTCCGGTTTCAACGTGTACCCCAACGAGATCGAAGACGTGGTGATGGCCCACCCGAAAGTCGCCAACTGCGCGGTGATCGGCGTGCCGGACGAGCGCTCGGGCGAGGCGGTGAAATTGTTTGTGGTGGCGCGCGAATCGGGGGTCAGCCTTGAAGAACTGAAGGCCTACTGCAAGGAAAACTTCACGGCGTACAAAGTGCCGAAACACATCGTGTTGCGTGAGTCGTTGCCGATGACGCCGGTGGGCAAGATCTTGCGGCGGGAGTTGCGCGATATCGCGTAATCGTTGAATGGCCGCGCGTCGCGCGGATCGCGGGCAAGTCACGCTCCCACAGGTTTCGCGTCTTTCACTCGTTTGTGAACGATGCTGACCTGAAGGAGCGAGGCTTGCCCGCGACGCTTTTAACGGGCTGAAAGCCCCGGTTTTACAAGGGTTTCACTGCGGTATAGGATTTTTGCTCTAAAATGACCGCTGCAAAGTCTTGAGTCACTAATGTGACCGTAGAGGCCGTTTTTGGCTCTGGTCGACCCTTGGCAAAGCTGCTACTCTCGGCGCGCTTTGTGACTTCTCGGCCTGTATAAAAGCCAGACTCACCACAAAAAACACACACCAATAATAATCGCATCAAATGCGGTGATGAATTCGCGTTGCTGAGGAGTGGGCTTCCATGATCGAAGACTTTTGGAAGGATAAGTACCCTGCCGGGATTGCTGCCGACATCAATCCAGACGAGTACCCGAATATTCAGGCAGTGTTGAAGCAATCCTGCCAACGCTTCGCCGACAAACCGGCATTCAGCAACCTGGGCAAGACGCTCACCTACGGTGAACTGTACGAATTGTCCGGTGCCTTTGCCGCGTACCTGCAACAGCATACCGACTTGCAACCGGGCGATCGAATCGCCGTGCAACTGCCCAACGTGTTGCAGTACCCGGTCGCCGTCTTCGGTGCCATTCGCGCCGGTCTGATCGTGGTCAACACCAACCCGCTGTACACCGCGCGGGAAATGGAACACCAATTCAACGATTCCGGTGCCAAAGCCCTGGTCTGCCTGGCCAACATGGCGCATCTGGCCGAGACCGTGGTGCCTAAAACCGGCGTCAAACACGTGATCGTCACCGAAGTGGCCGACCTGCTGCCACCGCTCAAACGGCTGCTGATCAACAGCGTCATCAAATACGTGAAGAAGATGGTCCCGGCGTATCACTTGCCAAAAGCCGTCAAGTTCAACGACGTATTGAGCAAGGGTCACGGCCAGCCAGTGGCGGAAGCCAGCCCGGCCAGCGGCGACGTTGCCGTTCTGCAATACACCGGCGGCACCACCGGCGTGGCCAAGGGCGCGATGCTGACCCACCGCAACCTCGTCGCCAACATGTTGCAGTGCAAGGCGTTGATGGGCTCCAACCTCAACGAAGGTTGCGAAATCCTGATCACGCCGCTGCCGCTGTACCACATCTATGCCTTCACCTTTCATTGCATGGCGATGATGCTGATCGGCAACCACAACATCCTGATCAGCAACCCGCGCGACTTGCCGGCGATGGTCAAGGAACTGTCGAAGTGGAAGTTCAGCGGTTTCGTCGGCCTCAACACCTTGTTTGTGGCGCTGTGCAATAACGAAGGCTTCCGCAAGCTGGATTTCTCGGCGCTCAAAGTCACCCTGTCCGGCGGCATGGCCCTGCAACTGGCGGCGGCCGAGCGCTGGAAAGCGGTCACCGGTTGCGCCATCTGCGAAGGTTACGGCATGACCGAAACCAGCCCGGTAGCGACGGTGAACCCGATTCAGAACATTCAGATCGGCACCATCGGCATTCCCGTGCCCTCGACCCTGTGCAAAATCATCGACGATGCCGGCGTTGAACAGCCGCTGGGCGAAATCGGCGAGCTGTGTGTGAAAGGTCCGCAGGTAATGAAGGGCTACTGGCAGCGTCAGGAAGCCACCGACGAAATGCTCGACAGCGAAGGCTGGTTGAAGACCGGTGACATCGCGCTGATCCAGCCGGATGGCTACATGCGCATTGTCGATCGCAAGAAAGACATGATTCTGGTGTCCGGCTTCAACGTGTATCCCAACGAACTGGAAGACGTGCTCGCGACGCTGCCCGGTGTGCTGCAATGTGCGGCCATCGGTGTGCCGGACGAGAAGTCGGGCGAGGCGATCAAGATCTTCATCGTCGCCAAACCGGGCGTGAACCTGACCAAAGAGCAAGTGATGGAGCACATGCGTGCGAACGTCACGGGTTACAAGGTGCCGCGTGCGGTCGAGTTCCGCGACGCGCTGCCGACCACCAACGTCGGCAAGATCCTGCGTCGCGAATTGCGCGACGAAGAACTGAAGAAAATCGCGGCAAAAAAAGTCAGCGCGTAACAAACAAAAAGCCCCGCAGATGCGGGGCTTTTTTTGGCCTGGCAGATTTTGATTGCCTGTCAGGTGCCCTTCGCGAGCAAGCCCGCTCCCACTGTTGAGCGCATTCTTGCGGGCAGGATGCGGTCAATTTGTGGGAGCGGGCTTGCTCGAGAAGCTTTTGGCTATGGCTGTTACAGGCGAAACGGCGCGAAGTTGACGTTGGTGCCCGCCGGGCGCATGTCCTGCAGGTACGAGTCCTTGTCCGCGCTCAGTTCCAGGCTCAACGCCGCTTTGCGCTTGCCTTCATTGCGCACCACCAGGCCTTCAAGCTTTTCGCGCAGGAACACCGTCGGCACCTTCAGATGCAGCAGTTCGTCGGTGTCCGGCGTGTGCATCAGCAGGTGAACCCATTCGTATTGACCCACGGCCAGGCGCGCCACCGGGATATCGAACCACCAGATGTTGCGGTTGCGGTTCAATTCGGTGAAATGGCAGTTGTTGACGCCAAGCACAGCACCGCCGAGTTCCAGGTTTCTGCGGGCAATGGCCTGCTTTTTATCGAGTTTCATAACATTCCTACGGGATTGGATCTTCAGCGCCATGGCCTGAATACGTTGCGCATTCTCGGGGGTTGCTCGGCAAACATAAAGCCCAACCTGCCGCAATCGACGAAAAGGCCCGATGAAAATAAATGAAACTCCCTGCAAACGCCTCCGGTCAATCTTTGTGTAACTACTTTTCTCATTGATTTGTTCGCAGGAGAAACACCATGAGCAGCACTGGCGATAAAGTAAAAGGCATGGCTAACGAAGCGGTCGGCAACGTCAAGCAAGGCGTTGGCAAAGCCACTGACAACACCAAACTGCAAGCCGAGGGCAAAGTGCAGGAAAAGAAAGGCGAAGCTCAACAAGCAGTGGGCAAAGCCAAGGACGCGATCAAGAAAGGCGTCGACAAGGCTTGATCCGGCCTTTGATGTGCAACAGAAACGGCCATCCGCGGATGGCCGTTTTTGTGTCAGCCTGAACTTGAGCATGGAAATTGTTTCAAAGTCGCCAAGTAGGCTACTTTGATGTAAAAACGGCCCCTGAGTCGCCTCGACTTCAACCATTTTGCGGCGAAAGGAGACGCTAATGATTTTCCCGGACATGAAAGGCCTGCCCATCCACCGCGTGATGGTGCGCACCGTCACCGAGTTCGTCGACGACGAGATGTCGACCTATGCCTCGGCGCTGGCCTATCAGATGTTGTTCTCGCTGTTTCCCTTCATTCTTTTCCTCATTGCGCTGATCGGTTTCCTGCACCTGCCGGACTTCTTCTCCTGGCTGCGCCTGCAATCGGAACTGGTGCTGCCGCCTCAGGCGCTGGAACAGGTCAACCCGGTCATCGATCAGCTCCAGCAATCCAAGGGCGGCTTGCTGTCGGTCGGTATCGTTATCGCGCTGTACACCGCCTCGGCCGGCGTGCGCCTGATGATGAGCGCGATGAACGCCGCGTATGACGTGGTTGAGGGCCGCCCGCTGTGGAAGCGCTTTCCGCTGTCGATTATCTACACCGTCGGTATCGCCGGGATGTTGCTGGTCGCTGCCGCGCTGATGGTGCTCGGGCCGCAAGTGATGGGCTGGATCGCCGCGCAGGTCGGGCTCGAAGACTTCATCGTCACGGTGTGGACCATCGCCCGCTGGCCGGTGATCGTGATCCTGATGATGGTGGCCGTGGCGCTGATTTATTACGTGATGCCGGACGTCAGGCAGGAGTTCCGCTTCATCACGCCCGGCTCGGTGCTGGCGGTGGTGGTGTGGATCATTGCGTCCTTGGGGTTCGCGTTTTACGTCAAGACCTTCGCCAACTACAACGCCATGTATGGCAGTATCGGCGCGATCATCGTCCTGTTGCTGTACTTCTACATTTCCGCTGCGGTGCTGTTGCTGGGCGCGGAAATGAATGCGGTGATCGAACACATGTCGAGTGAGGGCAAGGACCCCGGCGAGAAAGTGCCGGGCGAGCACGATCGCGAACACAAACACCACATTTCGGGACTGGGTCGGGACCACTCGATCAAGCCGACCACTGACGAAGTCTGAAGATGATCCGTTACATTCTGAAAATGGGCGACGAACGCCTGCTGCGTATTGCCCCGCCGGTGCCGGCCGAGATGTTCGACAGCCCGCAGCTGTGGCAACTGATCGACGACATGTTCCAGACCATGGAAAGCGTCGGTGGTGTCGGCCTCGCGGCGCCGCAGATCGGCGTCGATTTGCAGTTGGTGATTTTCGGGTTCGAGCACAGCGAACGTTATCCGGACGCCGAAGCCGTACCGCAGACGATTCTGATCAATCCATTGATCACGCCGTTGAGCCCGGTGCTGGAAGAGGGGTTTGAAGGGTGCCTGTCCGTGCCCGGTTTGCGTGGCGCGGTGGATCGTTATCAGCAGATTCGCTACGAAGGTTTTGACCCCAAGGGCCAGCCGATTGTGCGCGTTGCCTCAGGGTTTCATGCGCGGGTGGTGCAGCATGAATGCGATCACCTGATCGGCCGGTTGTACCCGTCGCGGATTACCGACTTCAGCAAATTCGGCTTTACCGAAGTCATGTTCCCGGACATGGATCCTAACGCCGACGATTGAAACCAGTCTGTATCTAATACGGGAAATCTAATGTGGGAGCGGGGCTTGGTCCGGGCGGCGTTCCGACGAAAGCGGCGTGTCAGACAACATCGTTGTTGAATGACACTCCGCTTTCGCGAGCAAGCCCGCTCCCACAATAATTGAGTTGTGGTTATTTCACGGGCTTGACGAACCGCAACGTCATCCGATCAGACTCGCCAATCGCCAGATACTTCGCCTTGTCCTTGTCGCCCAACGTCAGTGCGGGCGGCAACGTCCAGACGCCTTCCGGGTAATCCTTGGTGTCCTTCGGATTGGCATTGACCTCGCTTTGGTCCTCAAGCTTGAACCCCGCATCGGTCGCCAGTTTCACCACGTAATCGGTGGTCAGGTAACCGCTGTGCTTGATGTCTTCCAGCGAGGCGCCGTCCTTCGCGCGGTGATCGACCACGCCGAGCACACCACCCGGTTTCAGCACCTTGAAAAACGCCTCGAACATCAGCGGGGCCGTGTCGGCCAGTACCCAGTTATGCACGTTGCGAAAGGTCAGCACCGTGTCCGCCGAACCGGGTTGGCCCAGCGCCGGGGCTGTCGGATCGAATTCCAGCACCTGCGCCTTGGCGTACTGCGCGGGGTCGGCGGCGAATTTGCTCTTGAGCTTTTCTTCACTCTTGCGCGCGTAATCACTGACTGTCGGCGCCTGGACCGCTGCCACATAGTGCCCATGGTCCTTGAGCAGCGGCGCCAGCAGTTCGCTGTACCAACCGTTGCCGGGGGTGATTTCAATCACCGTTTGCGTCGGCGCCAAGCGAAAAAACTGCAAGCTCTGCTGCGGATGTCGGTAACCGTCGCGTGCCACGTTTTCCGGCACGCGCCACGTGCCTTTGAGCACCTTGGCGTATTGCTCGGGGGAGACGGATGGGGTGTCGGCCGCCTGACTGAGCGCAGGGGCGAGCAGAGCGGTCAACGTCAAGGCGAGGAGAGCAGGTTTCATGAAGCATTCCGGGGAAGTCGAAGTCGACCCCGAGGCTAGCACGCAGCGATCGGCGGCCGATCACACATTATCGTTGGACGACCTTGCCAACGGTTCTAAGCCCATGGCGATCATCGGTTTGCTGCGTGCGTAACGGCTCAGGCGCTCAGCCATCGAATAGGGCAGTGCCGGGTCGAAGCTGAAACCGCAGCGCTCATAAAAACCGCGCAGTTCCGGATGACAAAACAGCCACACCGGGCCTTCGACCTGCCGCACGGCCTGGGCGATCAACGTCGCCGCAATCCCCTGACCGCGACACGCCGGGTCGACGAACAATCCCGTCAGCCAATGCCCGTCCGCGACCGGCCGCAGGCACAGTGCCGCGACGATGTCCTGGCGGCGTGCGACCCACAATTGAGCGTCGCGCACGGCTTTCATCGACGATTGGTGAGCGCGATAAAACTTGTTCATCAGCGGCCACAAAGGCTCGTCGAGCAAGGTGTACTGGGTGTTGGGCATGGTCGTCGTCTGTCGGTGCGCAAAGCGGGCGATTATAAAAGAACACGCGCTGGGCGATAGGTGTATACCTGATCTCACATCCCGTATGAGTGGAGTACGTATCATGGCCAAAGGCATGGATTCAAAGAAAGCAGCGAAGAAAAAACCGGCGAAAACCGCCGATGAAAAGCGCGCGGACAAGAAGGCCAAGAAGGTGGATGTGTTCGGTCATTGATCCCGCGTCAAGGGAGCCCGGCAATCGGGCTCCTGCTGCACGTCTAACGACATAACCAAATAATCTGCAAGAAATCACCGCGTCATTGCACAGACGGAGATTGGTCCCGATCTGAGCAACGCCATGCCTCATTACTTCGATACTGCGCACCGACAAGAAATCGAAACCCTGCGCCAACGATGGACCGCCCGCACCGAGTGGCCCACCTGGTTGCTGCTGATCGGCGTGTACGCGGGCTGGTTCGGCCTGGTGCTGGCGAGTGATCGGCTGGGGCTTTGGTGGAGCACGGTGCTGCTGATTCCGCTGGTGGTGCTGTGGTTGTCGGTGCAACACGAACTGCTGCACGGGCATCCCACGCGTTGGCTGCGGCTGAACAAAATGCTGGGTTATGCGCCGTTCGCCGTGTGGTATCCCTACACCCTTTATCGCGACAGCCATTTGCAGCACCACCGCGATGAAGACCTGACGATCCCCGGTCGCGATCCGGAAAGCCGTTACCTGACGGCCGAGCGGTGGCGCGGCAGTTCGTTGTGGGTGCGCGGCCTGCACTGGCTGAATAAAACCGTGATCGGGCGGTTTCTGCTCGGCGCGCCGTTGGCGCTGGCGGCATTGGCGAACGAAGAACGGCTGAAAATGACAGCAGGTGACCGCCACGCCTGGCGAATGTGGCTGACCCACGGCGCACTGACGTTGTTGATGCTGACGTTCATCGCGCGCTACAGCGTGTTGCCGGTGTGGCATTACCTGCTGTTGATCAGCGTGCCGGCGCTGTCGATTGCGATGATTCGCTCCTACTATGAGCACCGTCCCCGCGCCGCGCCCGAGCAACGCAGCGTGCTCAACGAAGCGGCGTGGCCATGGCGCTGGCTGTTCCTGAACCTCAATTTTCACTTGGTGCATCACGACTTGCCGGGCCTCGCCTGGTACGACTTGCCCCACGCCTATCAGGCGCGCCGCGAGCAATGGCTGGCGCGCAGCGGCGGGTTTCTGGTGCAGGGTTATGGCCAGTTGTGGCGCCGCAATGGCATCAAGGCGATCGATAGCCCCAGGCACCCGTTCCATTGAGGGTGACTGCGCGCCCACAGTGGCAATGGTTGTATGAGAGATTTCGATGACCCGACACTTCGCAGAACTCTTGATGTACGTCGCCCCCGAACCGATCCGGCAGGCCAACGAGCGCTGGCTGACGCGCATTGTCGAGCGGTTCGGCAGCCATCGCCTTGCTGCCGATGGCTTGTCGTTGACGGACCTCTGGCGCTCGCCGCAACTGCTGCTCAGCCAAACCTGCGGCTACCCGTTGATGACGGCGTTGCGCGGTCAGGTGCGCCTCATCGGTCGGCCGTGTTACGAGCTGCCGGAAAGCCATGGCGGCACCCATTGCAGCCTGTTGCTGTGCCGCGCCGATGATCGCCGCCAGACCTTGCCCGACTTTCGCGGCAGTCGCGGCGTGATCAATGCCGAAGACTCCAACAGCGGCATGAACCTGTTGCGCCACCGACTGGCGCCGCTGCATCGCAACGGGCGGTTCTTTGCCACGGTCGGCAGCAGCGGCAGCCACCGCGAGAGCCTGCGCTGGTTGCGTGAGGATCAAGCAGACCTGGCGGCCATCGACAGCGTGACCTTCGCCTATCTGGCGCGACATGCCGTAGCAGAAGTCACAGGCCTGCGCCTTGTGGCCCGCAGTGCATTCAGTCCGACGTTGCCGTACATCGCGTCCACGGGCATTAACGATGAACAGGTCGCGCATCTTCGGCAGATCATGAACCAGACCTTGATCGAACTGCCTGACGTGGCCGAAACGCTTGGGCTGAAACAGGTGCTGCCGGCCAGCGAGAGCGACTATCGAGTGCTGCTCGACTATCAGCAAGACGCGGCAACGCTCGGTTACGGACAACTGCGTTGAAATTACCTAATCGAATATAAAAATGCCTTTTAAGTATTTTTAACGAATAAGGCTCCTTGTTAGGATCGCGCCACCGGATCACCGGACATTCAGCGAGCCCTATCACCTGGAGCCTCTATGTCCGGCACCGACCTGTCCCATCGCAACGACGTGGGCGGAATGTTCCGCGCCCATTACCCTTGGCTGTGCGCACGCTTGCGCCGGTACCTCGGGGCCAGTGCCAGCGTCGAAGACATCGCCGCCGAAACCTTCGTGCAGCTGCTCGAATCACCCGGCCCCACGCCGATTCGCGAGCCGCGCGCCTTGCTCACCACCATCGCCCGGCGCCTGATTTTTCAGCTCTGGCGTCGCCGCGACCTGGAACGCCAGCACCTCGAACAGTTGTGCAAGGCCGACCTTGTTGCCGGGCCTTCGCCGGAAGAGTTGGCGCACTTGTCGCAAACCTTGAAGCGCCTCGAGCGAACCCTTGACCGCCTGCCGGGCAAGGTTCGCGCGACCTTCCTGTTGTCTCGCGTCGACGGCCTGACGTACCCGCAAATCGCCGCCGAGCTGGGCATTTCCCAGCGCTCGGTCAGCGTCTACATGACCCGCTCCCATGCGTTGTGCACCGCGCACAGTGCCAATGAATCCTTGCACCAGAGGTCTGCATGAAATCCATCAAAACCCTGCTCGGCAGTTCGCTGCTGGCCTTGAGCCTCGTGGCCAGCCACGTGCCGGCGGCGGAAAAAACCGCGCCGATCCAGTTCGGTGACATCACGTGGGAGAGCGGCAGCCTGATCACCGAAATCCTGCGCTTGATCGTCGAGAAAGGTTACGGCTACCCGACCGATACCTTGCCCGGCAGCACCGTCAGCCTCGAAGCCGCGCTGGCCAAAAACGACATCCAGGTGATCGGCGAGGAGTGGGCCGGACGCAGCCCGGCGTGGGTCAAGGCGTCTGCCGAGGGCAAAGTCTTCGGTTTGGGCGACACGGTAAAAGGCGCGACCGAGGGCTGGTGGGTGCCGGAATACGTGATCAAGGGCGACCCGGAGCGCGGCATCAAACCCTTGGCGCCGGAGCTGAAATCCGTGGCTGATCTGGCGCGCTACAAGGACGTGTTCCGCGACCCGGAAGACCCGACCCGTGGCCGCTTCCTCAACAGCCCGACCGGCTGGACTTCGGAAATCGTCAACAGCCAGAAACTCAAGGCCCATGACCTGACCGCCAGCTATGTGAACTTCCGCACCGGCTCCGGCGCGGCGCTGGATGCCGAGGTGGCATCGTCGATCCGTCGCGGCAAACCGGTGCTGTTCTACTACTGGTCGCCAACGCCGTTATTGGGTCGTTTCAAACTGGTAAAGCTCGACGAGCCACCGTTCGATGCCGAGGCCTGGAAAACCCTGGCCGATGCCAACAACCCGAATCCCAAAGGCGCCCGCTCGATGCCGGCCAGACTGGCGATTGGCGTGTCCGCGCCGTTCAAGGCGCAGTATCCGGATTTGGTCGCGTTCTTTGAAAAGGTCGATCTGCCGATTGAGCTGCTGAACCAGACGCTGGGGCAGATGAGTGAGAAACGGCAGCCACCGAGGCAAGTGGCCGAGGCGTTCTTGCGCGATCAGCCGCAGATATGGAAGGGCTGGGTGACGAGTGATGCGGCTGCAAAAGTAAGTGCAAGTTTGTGATTTTGTAGTGCCGCGTCGATAGCTTTCGCGAGCAAGCCCGCTCCCACATGGGATCTGCCACATGGCTTGGTTCCCTGTGGGAGCGGGCTTGCTCGCGATTGGTCTTGAGTCCGCACGAGATCCAAAGCCAACGCCGCACGCTGGCCCGACGCTGTTAAAACCACACCGAAGCCCTGCCAGCCGACGCGAATTTGCCTTGGTCGTGGTGCCAGGGAAAACCCCTCCCGCAGCCGCTCACGCATTTGCCCAACCTGCCCGCTGAACCGTTTTTGTCCGCAATACTGGCCGACTAGTGGCCTTGCGTACCGATCCGGGCTGGCTATGCTGACTCGTGACCAACGATGTCGGCTGTCAGCTGAACGCCGCCGTATACGTCGCAAGAGTGCGCAACGCAAGGCACCTTCAATGAACAAAAGGGAGCGGTCCGGTAAAGGATTTACTTACTGAAAGCATCAGGTTTGGCCCGGGCCCGGGCTATCAAGAGAAGGATGTCTTGATAAGAGTGTCGCTGCATGGACCCTCCGATTGAACATCATTTATCACCTGACATTTCCTCCTGTGGAGGACTGCGTGTGCCTGTTCCAAGGAACGTAGTGGTGGATACGTTGAAAGACCAAAGAACTTTCATCAATCAAAAGACCGCGCTTAGGGTGATACGACCATGTTTAACCTACATCACAAGGCTGACCTGCTGGAAATCGAACGATTCAGTTGTGCGTTGACCGAAGCCAACGCCAAGTTGGCCGCCGTCAGCCGTTCGATGGCGATGATCGAGTTCAGCCCCGACGGTGTCGTGATCGATGCCAACGACAACTTTTGCAGCACCATGGGTTACAGCGCTGAAGAAGTTCGCGGCAAACATCATCGGATCTTTTGCGAAGAGGCGTTTCATCGAAGCGACGCCTACGGCAAGTTGTGGCGCGATTTGGCTCGTGGCGAGCCGGTCAGCGGCACCTTTTTGCGGCTGAACAAGAGCGGTAAGGAGATTTGGCTGGAAGCCAACTACATGCCGGTGTTTGGCCCTGATCGCCAAGTTAAAAGCATCATCAAAGTCGCCACGGACATTACCGATAAAGTGAACAAGGAGCATCAAAACGAAAGCATGCTCGCGGCGATTGGCCGTTCGATGGCGGTGATCGAATTCACCCCGGAAGGCAATGTCATCACCGCCAATGAAAACTTCCTGAAGACCATGCACTACTCGCTGAACGAAGTCGTTGGCCAGCATCACAGCCTGTTTTGCCATCGCGGCGAAGCTGATTCGCAAGCGTACCGAGCATTTTGGGCGTCGCTCAATCGCGGCGAATATCACTCGCACCGTTTCGAGCGCAAAGACAAATACGGCCATACGGTGTTTCTCGAAGCCTCCTACAACCCACTGTTCGACGCCAAGGGCCGCTTGTACAAAGTGGTCAAGTTCGCCAGCGATATCACGAACCAGGTGACGACCCTGCAAACAGCGGCGGAGTCGGCTCACAGCACCTCGGTACAAAACGACGCCTGTGCGCAAAAGGGTTCCCAGGTCGTGCAGCAAACCGTGCAGATCATTCAGGACATTTCCCGGGATTTGAACGAAGCCGCGCTCAGTATCGATGCGGTCAGCAAACAGTCCGACATCATCGGCACCATCGTCCAGACCATTCGCGGCATTGCCGATCAGACCAACTTGCTGGCACTCAATGCCGCGATCGAAGCCGCGCGGGCGGGGGAACACGGGCGCGGGTTTGCCGTCGTGGCCGATGAAGTGCGCAGCCTGGCGGCCCGCACCAGCCAGGCAACGCTGGAGATTGTCGAAGTGGTGCGCAGGAACCACGATTTGTCGTTAAGCGCGGTGTCGAGCATGCAGTCGAGTTTGAGCCGAACCGGGCTTGGGGTGGAACTGGCGAACGAGGCAGGGGAGGTGATTCTGGAGATTCAACAAGGGTCGCGGCATGTGGTGGATGCCATCAGCCAGTTCAACTCGACGTTGCAGCTCAACTGATAGCTGCCACCAGCGTGACGTCAGCCAGCAAAGCTGAAAAACCCTGTGGGAGCGAGCTTGCTCGCGATGGCGGCACGTCATTCAACATTGATGTTGAACGTTACGCCGCTATCGCTAGCAAGCTCGCTCCCACAGACGCGGTGAGTTCCGGCGCGGTTAAAGCGTCGCCAGAAACTTGTCGACCACTTGCGGCGTTGCCTTCCCGGTCGCGTCGCTGTCTTTCTCGGCCTGGGCCAGTTTCAACTTGTCTTGCATGCGATCGGCAATCTCTTGAGCGACCGCTTGCTGTTTCTCCGGCGGCATGGCTTTGAGGTCTTCTTCGGTAATGCCCATCTCTTTCAAAATACTGTCGCGCAGACGCTGTTCAGGCGTTTTGCTCATGTAGTCCTTGAAGTCGGTCATCGCGGCGCTGTCGGTGGACTTGGCCGTGGTCGAGGCATCGCTCGCTTGCAGTGCCACGCGGGTTTTGGCGAAGGCTTCGTCGACGTTGTCACTGATGCGGCTGGCTTCACTGACTTGTTGCGTCGCCAGTTGGGTGGCAGACGACTGAACCATGGCGGTGGCCTGGGAGTTTTGCGCCTGGGCGTTGCTCTGCAACACCTGCAACATCGTGCCCTGGATGCCGCTCTGCAAACCGGCGGCGGCGTCGGTGGTTGGATCATCGCCGGGCCGCTTGGGCAGGGGCATCATTTCCAGTTGTTTTGCACTGACCAGCATGATGGATAGACCTGTGGGTAATGGCTGACCACAGGTCGGGAGCAATTAGCGTGCCGCCGCCCACAGCCCGGGTTTACGGGCTCCGGCAGACAGCGGCGGCGGGCGCGGCGGTCAACGCTTGCCGCTGGGCGGCAGTGGTCCGCCGACCCTCAGCGATGCGCGATGTTTTCCAGTGCCAGGTTGCGCGTGCGTGGCCCGAACCCGCCGATGGTGATCATCACGATCAACATGCTGCTGACAATGAACGCCAATACGCCGGGCGTGCCGAAATGCTCGAGGAAAATCCCGATCAGCAAACTGCTGAATACCGTCGACAAGCGACTGAACGAATAGCAGAAACCCACCGCCCGGGCACGGATGTTGGTGGGGAACAGTTCACTTTGATACGAGTGATAAGCGAAGCTCAGCCAGGCGTTGCAGAAGGTGATCATCACCCCGCAGAAAATCAGGCCGAAGGCGCTGGTTTGCAGGGCGAACAACGTGCCGAAGGTCATGGCGCCCAATGCCGAACCGACGATCTGCCATTTGTTCTCGAAGCGGTTGGCGAACCTCACGAACAGCAGCGGCCCGAGCGGGTAGGCGAGGGTGATGATGAACGCGTACATCAAGCTGTGGGTGACGCTCACGCCTTGCCCGGACAGCAGCGCCGGCAACCAGTTGCCGAAGCCGAAGAAACCGATGGCCTGGAATACATGAAACACAATCAGCATCAGGGCTCGACGGCGATACGGCGGCTGCCAGATGTCGGCAAAGCGCCCGGGGCCTTGCACGTCGACTTCGGCGGGTTCCGGCGCATCCAGCGGCTTGCCTTGATCCTTCACGCAACGGGCCTCGATGCTGTCGAGAATCTGGCTCGCTTCGTCGAATCGACCGTGTTGCGCCAACCAGCGCGGCGACTCGGGCAGGCGTTTGCGCAGCCACCAGATAAACAGCGCAAACACCGCACTCGCCAACACCACCCAACGCCAGCCGGAGACACCGAATGGCGCTTGCGGTACCAGCCACCACGACATCAACGCCACCGCCGGCACCGACAGAAACTGCACGAAAAACGCGAAGGCAAACGCCGAACTGCGCATGCGTTTGGGCACCAGTTCCGAGAGGTAGGCGTCAATGGTCACCAGTTCGATCCCGAGCCCGATGCCCACCAGAAAACGCATGCAGATAATGCCCAGCGCTGAGCTCTGCACGCCCATCGCCACCGTCGCGACGGTGTACCAGATCAGGGCGAAGGTAAATATTGCGCGGCGGCCGAAGCGGTCAGCCAACGGGCTCAGCAGACTGGCACCGAGGAACAGCCCGAGAAACGTTGCCGACGCGAACGCAGCCTGATCAGAGAAACCGAACACCCCCTGACTGCCGGTGGCGAAGATACCGTCGCGGATCAGGCCAGGACTGATGTAGGCCGTCTGGAACAAGTCATAGAGTTCGAAGAAACCGCCAATCGACAGCAGCGCGACCACGCGCCAGATCGTCGAAACGGCTGGAAGTCGGTCAATACGGGCGGAAATCTGTGCGGCGCGGACGGGGTCGATACCGCCCGCTTGAGTGACGGCGGGAGTGTGAACAGGCATGGGCTGATCCAATTCTTATTGATGGAGAAGCTTAGCCGGCTATCGGAAATAAAGGATTGTGAATCTCGGCGTGTCAGTGCCGGGATTTAGCCAATTATTGCAATGAACGCTTACATTTTGCTGATTTGTGCCGCGAGCCGCTCAAGGCAGGCCGTTGCAGCCGTGTTTCAAAAAGCCCGGACGTTGCGCCAGGCGCTGGAAGTATTCGTCGATGGCCGGGTAATCGGGACGCTCCATCGGCGTCATCAGCCAGCGGTTGACTGACAGCCCGAGCACGATGTCAGCCAGGGTGAATCGCGGCCCGGCGACGTAGGCCTTGGTCGCCAGGAGTTGGTGTTCGAGGATCGCCATTTTCTGGTTCCAGCCGCGCACGCCCACGGCAATCCGGTGCGGGTCCTGGCATTCCGGGTCTTTGCGCACCAGCGCGGTAAACGCATAGCCCCAGGACCGATTGAGTTCGGTGGCTTGCCAATCCATCCACTGCTCCACGCGAGCACGCGCGGCCGGTTCGTGTGGCAGCAGGTCGGTGTTTTGGTGCCTGGCCGCAAGGTAGCGGCAGATGGTGTTGGATTCCCACAACACGCCGGCGTCGTCGATGATCACCGGCACCTGCGCGTTGGGGTTGAGCCGGAGAAATTCCGGCGTGTGAGTGGACGCATAGCCGCTGCCCCAGTCTTCACGCTCGTAGGAAACGCCCAGTTCATCGCAGGTCCACAGGACTTTTCTGACGTTGATGGACGACGCCTTACCGAGAATTTTCAGTGCATGTTCCATTGAGCTACTCCGTTAGCGATTCGTCGCGTCAGGAATTTAAGGTTAGTTGAAAACCCACGGCATGGGCGCCGGGCCGCTTTACGGGCGGGGTGGCGTTTGTCGAGTTGATGGGGCGCTGATGATGATTCCTGTGGGAGCGAGCTTGCACAGGGATCAGGTGCTTTCCCGGATTCTTAATTCAAACCCCATGTCCTGCACCGGTTTGCCCACCGAATTCCCTGCGAGCAAGGTCAACATCAACTCCGCCGAACGTCGGCCAATCGCCTCGCGGGGTGTGTTGATGCTGCTCAGGCGCGGCACCATGTGCGCCGAGGCCGGCAGGTCGTTGAAGCCGAGGATCGCCACTTGTTCGGGGATTTTGATCCCGCAGCGCATGGCTTCGAGCAAAGCGCCCTGGGCCAGGTCGTCGTTGCCGAAGAAAATCGCATCGACATCGGGATGGCTGGCCAGCAATTGCAGAAACAACTCACCGCCCAGTCCGACGGAAGAGGCGCGTGGGGTCAGCACTTCCAGGGCCGGGTCGTACAATCCGGCCTGCTGCAAGGCTTTGCGGAAACCTTCGCCGCGCAGCAAGGTGCGTTGATCCAGTTGCGCTCCGATGTAGGCCAGGCGTTTTCGTCCGCGCGACAACAAATGCTGCGCCGCTGTTTCGCCGGCCGCCAGTTGCGAGAAACCCACGCAATTCACGCCGGCCGCGCTGTCCAGTTCCATCATGTACACGCACGGGATGTTGCTGGCCTCGATCATCCGTCGCGAACTTTCGGTGCGGTCGAAACCGGTCAGCAGCAAGCCGCGAGGCTGATAGGCCATGTAGTTGCGCAGCAGGTTTTCTTCTTCATCGCGCGAGTAATGGAAGTTGCCGATCAGCACTTCGAAGCCCTTGGGGCGCAGCACCTGGTGAATGGCTTCCAGCGTGTCGATGAACAACAGGTTGGACAGCGACGGCACCAGCACCACCACGGAATGGCTCTGCGCCGAGGCCAGCGCGCGGGCGGCGGGGTTGACCACGTAGTTGAGTTCAAGGGCGGCTTTCTGGACTTTTTCCGCCAGTTCGGTGGCCACGGTGCTGACGCCACGCAACGCGCGGGAGGCGGTAATCGGACTGACGCCGGCCAGTCGGGCAACTTCATTAAGGGTGGGGCGTCCAGTGGTTCGGGTATTTTTATCGTTTTTAGGGGCGGTCATCGGGCGGCTTGCCAAACAAAATTCAAGGCACTAAGGTAGCGCTGTCCCGAAGCAGCTGCAAATGCGTAAGCGAGTTTTGCCTGAACCTCGCTTTTCGGCGTTGGGAACGAACATGCTGCAACCCACAAAAATGACAAGAAGGCGTCGGCAACTTCTGCTTTTGTTCCAGTGTCACAGCTGACAAAGGTAGCGCTGTCTGCGCGCTGAGGTGTTACATGAATCATCCCATCACCGCCCTGGTCATCATGGGTGTTGCCGGTTGTGGCAAAACTTGCGTCAGCGAAGCCCTGTGTGCGCTCAGCGGCGCAACCGCCATTGAAGGCGATACTTTCCACCCCGCCGCCAATATCGAAAAGATGAGCGCGGGTATTCCCCTGAACGACGACGACCGTGCCGGCTGGCTGGACAGCCTGTGCGATGAACTGCGCCGCGTCGACGCCACCGGCGAACGCCCGGTGCTGACCTGCTCGGCCCTCAAACACAGTTACCGCGAAGTGTTGCGCAGTGCCTTGCCGGGCTTGGGCTTCGTATTCCTCGAGTTGACCCCGGAAGTCGCCGCCGAGCGCGTGTCGCACCGGCCGGGGCACTTCATGCCGTCCACGTTGATCGACAGCCAGTTCGCAACCCTTGAATCCCCGGTTGGCGAGCCCCTGACCCTGGCTCTGGACGCGTCCAACCACAGCGTCGACCAATTGGCGCAGCAGGCGCACGTCTGGTGGCTGGCGCATGGCCTGCACGCCAAATGAGTTTTGCTGAAAAAGATAGCGCTGTCCTGATGGCAGGCGAATTACCCGCTTTAATAACAACAACAACCAGGAGACACCCCTAATGTTTGGCATGTCCCACGAGTCGTTCCTGCTGCTAGACGCAGTGGTCACGGTGATCGGACTCATCGTCCTGATCACCAAGTTCAAACTGCACCCGTTCATTGCCCTGATCATCGCCGCAGCCTTCCTCGGCCTGACCTCCGGCATGCCGATCGGCACCATCATCAAGGCGTTCCAGGACGGCTTCGGTGGCGTGCTCGGTTTTGTCGGGATCATCCTCGCGCTGGGCACCATGCTCGGCAAAATGATGGCCGAATCGGGTGGGGCGGATCAGATCGCCCAGACGCTGATTCGCGCGTTCGGCAAGGACAAGGTGCAGTGGGCGATGATGTTCGCGGCCTTCCTGGTCGGCATTCCGCTGTTCTTCGAAATCGGCTTCGTGCTGCTGATCCCGCTGGTGTTCATCGTGGCGCGCCGCACCGGCGTGTCGATCATCAAGATCGGTATCCCGCTGCTGGCCGGCCTGTCGGCGGTGCACGGCCTGGTGCCGCCACACCCGGGCCCGTTGCTGGCCATCGGCGTGTTCGGTGCCGACATCGGTAAAACCATTCTGTACGGCCTGATCGTCGCACTGCCGACGGCCATCATTGCCGGGCCGATTTTCGGTACGTTCATTGCCAAGTACATTCCGGGTCATGCCAATCAGGAACTGGTCGATCAACTGGCTCGCGAGCCTGAAGCGACTAATCTGCCGAGCTTTGGCATCACCTTGATTACCGTGCTGTTGCCGGTATTCCTGATGCTGCTCAAGACGTTCGCCGATGTGGCATTGCCGGACGGCAACTTCTTCCGCACCTTCATGGATCTGATCGGCCACCCGATCTCGGCGCTGCTGCTGGCGTTGCTGCTGTCGCTGTACACCTTCGGTCATCGTCAGGGCATCGACTCCAAGCGCATTCTCAAATTGCTCGACGCGAGCCTCGCGCCGACCGCCGCGATCATCCTGATCATCGGTGCCGGTGGTGGCTTCAAACAGATGCTGGTCACCAGCGGTGTGGGTGACGTGATCGGCCACATGGCGGTGAACGCGCAGATCTCGCCGATTTTGCTGGCGTGGCTGGTGGCGGCGGTGATTCGTGTGGCGACCGGTTCGGCCACCGTGGCGACCATTACTGGCGCGGGCATTGTGGTGCCGGTGGTGGGGATGATTCCAGGGGTCAACCGCGAGCTGCTGGTGCTGGCCACCGGTGCCGGTTCGCTGGTCTTGTCGCACGTCAACGACGCGGGTTTCTGGCTGGTGAAGCAGTACTTCAACATGACCGTGGCGGAAACCTTCAAGACCTGGACTGCGATGGAAACCATCCTGTCCGTGGTGGCGCTGGGCTTCATCCTGCTGCTGTCGCTGGTGGTTTAAGCAACACCGCAGACACAAAAAAACCGCAGCGATGCGGTTTTTTTTGTGGGTGAAAAAATCAATGTGGGAGCGGGCTTGCTCGCGAAGGGTGCCTGACATTCAACGACGATGTTGACTGTCAAACCGCTTTCGCGAGCAAGCCCGCTCCCACACGGTTATGAGTCAGGCGTTAAGACTTGCTGACCAACCCATCCGCGCGAAACATTCCGCGAATCCCGCGCACGGCCTGACGAATCCGGTCCTGGTTTTCGATCAGCGCGAAGCGCACGTGATCATCGCCATATTCCCCAAACCCTACCCCCGGCGAGACGCAGACCTTGGCCTCGGCCAGCAGCTTCTTGGCGAACTCCAGCGACCCCAAATGCGCATACGCCTCAGGGATTTTGGCCCAGACGTACATCGACGCTTTTGGATTTTCGACCATCCAGCCCAGTTCATGCAGGCCTTTGACCAGCACGTTGCGGCGCTGCCGATACTGCTCGGCGATATCTTTCACGCACTGCTGATCGCCTTCCAGCGCCGCAATCGCCGCGACTTGCAGCGGGGTGAACGTGCCGTAGTCGTGGTAACTCTTGATCCGCGCCAGGGCATTGACCAGCTCGGCGTTGCCGACCATGAAACCGATGCGCCAGCCCGCCATGTTGTAGCTCTTGGATAAGGTGAAAAACTCCACCGCAATGTCCTTGGCGCCCGGCACCTGCATGATCGACGGGGCTTTCCAGCCGTCGTAGACGATGTCGGCGTAGGCCAGATCGTGCACCACCAGCACGTCGTATTGCTTGGCGAGGGCGATGACCCGCTCGAAGAAATCCAGCTCCACGCATTGCGCGGTCGGGTTGGACGGAAAGCCGAGAATCATCATTTTCGGTTTCGGGATCGAGCCGCGAATCGCCCGTTCCAGTTCAGCGAAGAAATCCACGCCCGGAACCAGCGGCACCGACCGCACCTGGGCGCCGGCAATCACGGCACCGTAGATGTGAATCGGGTAGCTCGGGTTCGGCACCAGTACGGTGTCGCCCTGGTCCAGGGTGGCCAGCATCAAATGCGCCAGGCCTTCCTTGGAACCGATGGTGACAATGGCTTCGGTCTCCGGGTCGATATCGACCTCGTAGCGCTCCTTGTACCAGTTGGAAATCGCCCGGCGCAGACGCGGAATGCCTCTGGACGTGGAGTAGCCGTGGGTGTCTTCGCGTTGGGCGACGGTGACCAGTTTCTCGACAATGTGCGGCGGCGTCGGGCCGTCGGGGTTGCCCATGCTCAAGTCGATGATGTCTTCGCCACGGCGACGGGCGGCCATTTTCAGCTCGGCCGTGATGTTGAACACGTAGGGGGGGAGTCGATCTATGCGCGCAAAGCGGCGCGGCGAACCTTGTTCGGCCATTGTTGCCTCGGAAACGTAAGCGCCCGGAACCGTCCGAGCGACGCTGGCCACTGCGGTGGCCTGTTGCGGAATGTAAGGGGTGGTATGGCAAACTGTCCAGCCAGTGTGTAAACAAATTTTTCCGAAGGAAATCGGTTGATGGAATTTAGCAGCGGCTTCTTGCTGAGCCTTTCGTTGTGCCTGGATATCGGCGTGGCCAATATCGCGATGATCACATTGGCCATGCAACGCGGCTATTTCCAGGGCTTTGCGCTGGGGCTGGGCACCTGTGTCGGCGACTTGATCTACGCGGTGTTGGCGCTGGCCGGCATGACCGTGTTGCTGCAATACGAAACCGTGCGCTGGGTGCTGTGGATTGGCGGTTCGGCGTTGCTCATCTACTTTGCGGCGAAGATGATCTATTCGGCGATTCATCATGAAGCGGTGTTGGCGCAGACCGCCGAAGTCGGCCAAAACTCGCACCGCAAAGAGTTCTTTCGCGGCATATTCCTCGCCATGTCCTCGCCCAGCGCCATTCTCTGGTTCGCGGCAGTCGGCGGCACCTTGATCGCGCGCTCCGGTGCTGCCGGCCCGGTCAGCTCGGCATTGTTTCTCAGTGGTTTCTTCTTCGCCGGTCTGCTCTGGAGCGCCGGTCTGTGCTTTGCCGCGAGCCATGGCGGCAAGTTGCTGGGCGACAAGTTGCTGCGCTATTCCTACATGGCATCGGCGGCGATCTTCTGCTATTTCGCGGTCTACGTGATCCTTTCCGGCTACAACGAGTTTGTCGGTACAGGCGCTTTGGAGCCGTTGCACACGCTGTAATGTTGCGGATCGGGTTTGGCTTCTATACTCCCAGCCGAACCCACTTTTTTCGTCTCAGGAGTTGAGTCATGGATGAACAATCACGCTTGAAACTGGCCGAACCACGCTTCGAAAACGGACACTTCCTGCTGATTGCGGGGCTGGGTGGCCGGTTTACCCAAGAGACGAACCAGGGAATACCGCTGCTGTGGGAGAAATTCATCCCCCATATCGGCAAGATTCCTGGGCAAAAGAACGAAATGACCTACGGCATCTGCTGCAATCCGGATGGCAAAGGCGAATTCGAATACATCGCCGGGGTCGAGATCGACAAACTCGACGACCTGCCCGAAACCTACCGTTGGGTCGAAATTCAACCCCAGCACTACGCGGTGTTCGAGCACAAGGGCACGCTGGACCAGTTGCCCGAGGTGTTTCAGTACATCTGGAAAACCTGGCTGCCGCAGTCCGGGCGAGAGCTCGCGGATGCGCCGGAGTTCGAGCGCTATAGCGAAGACTTCAACCCGAAGCTCAACACCGGCAAGCTGGAAATCTGGCTGCCGATCAAAGCCTGATGACCCAGGCGAGAGGCGGAGCGCCGGTCCGCCTCTCGACTCTCATTTTCCCTGCTTCATCCGTCGCGCCCGCAACAGGTCGATGGACAACGTGACAAAGCCGAACGTGCTGATGCCCAACAGCATAAGAAGGCCGATCTGAACGCTGCTCATGGTGTGTTCCCCCTATGGATGGCCAGAGACAGGCCCATCAATAAACCGAACACTCGCGCAATGACAGCGCCTATACGCAGGCTTTACGGCCCCGGCGGTGATCGATATGAACAGCTTATTAATTTATGATCGCCGGCCTTCTTTTCACTGATTTCGAGCTGCCATGAACCCTGTCATTCGCAACGTCCAACCGTCTGACCTGGACCGCTGCTTCGCCATCGAAACCGTGGCCTACGAAGGCGACGAAGCCGCCACCCGCGAAAAAATCGCCACCCGCATCGCCACCTGGCCCGAGGGCTTCATCGTGGCCGAGGTGGACGGCGTCGTCGCCGGTTTCATCAATTCCGGCGCGGCGTTTGAGGTCGAGATGTCCGACGAAGCCTTCAAGGAACTGATCGGCCACGACCCGGCCGGCCCGCACGTGGTGATCATGTCGGTGGTGGTGCATCCGGATTATCAGGGGCAGGGCCTGGCGAAGCGTTTGATGGGCGAATTCATCGAGCGGATGCACGGGCAGGGCAAGGCGACCATTCATTTGATGTGCAAGGAGCGGCACATCCCGCTGTATGCCGGTTTCGGGTTCGCTTACATCAAACCTTCAGACTCCGACCATGGCGGGATGGCGTGGCATGAGATGGTGCTCGAACTGTAAATCCTGAAACACCGCAGAACCCTTGTGGGAGCGGGCTTGCTCGCGAAGACCGAGTGCCAGTCAGCCTCTCTGTTGAATGTGCAACCGCATTCGTCGGAACGCCGCCCGCAGCAAGTCCGCTACCACGTTGATCAAAAAATCAGGCTCATGCGCCGTTCATAACCGATCCGGCCCTTGTAGGCCTCGCCACTGTCGACCCAGCCGAATTTGGCGTAGAGCGCGATGGCCACTTCATTGTCCGCATCCACCGACAACTCCAGCGCTTTGATTTCCGGAAACGCCTCACGCGCCACCTCGGGTAGCGCTTGCAGGCAGGCCTTGCCAAACCCCTTGCCCTGAGCGCGCTGATCGACTTGCAGGGCATGCAACGTGGCGCTGTGCTCGTCGGCCCAGTCCGGCAACACCGGCGGGCGTTTGAGCAGCAGGAAGGCCACGGGGATTTCTTCAGCCAGCAAGGCAAATCCTTTGACGCCGGGGCCGGGTCTGGACAGCAGGGAGTGCAACGCGCCGTGGATGTCGCCGCTGAATTTGATTTGTTCCTGATGAACTTCGATAGCCTCGACCTGCTGGCGCTGGCGCGCGTTTAGGCTGTCGTAAGGCACGAGTCGGGCTGTCACTGGAGTGTCCTTTTTCCAAAAAAAATGAGCTTCGGATTCTAGCGAGTTTGCGTGCCGGGATTATTTTTATTTCGGCTGTCGATTGGGCGTTTCGCCAGACGACTAAGGGTGTCTTACAACAAAAAATACGGAGTTGCCCATGACCGCTCAAAACGAAATCCAGACCCTGATCGACACCTATCGCCAGGCCGTGATGGCCAAGGACGTGGAAAAAGTCATGACCTTGTACGCCGATGACATCGTCTCCTTCGACGCGGTCAAGGCGTTGCAATTCAAGGGCAAGCCCGCCTACCGCGCGCATTGGCTCGAATGCATGGAAATGTGCCCGGGGCCGCACCTGTTCGACTTCGACCAGGTAAAAATCGAAGCCGGCGAACACGTCGCCTTCGCCCATTGGCTGGCCCATTGCGGCGGCACCAACGAGCAGGGCGAAACCCAGGCCTGCTGGATGCGCGGTACCGCGTGCTATCGGCGTGACGCGGGGCTGTGGCGCATCGTTCACGAGCATTGGTCGGCGCCGTTCGACATGCAAAGCGGCAGCGCTTTGTTCGAACTTCAACCCTGAGCGCCGGGCCGATTCGTCGGGAATATCGCGAACGCGTCAATCTGCAGCCATAGTTGATCAGCCGATCACGGAGTGCCCCATGAAATACCTATGCCTGGTCTACAGCAACGAACACGAGCTGCATTCGCTGCCCGAGAGCCCGAACGATGCCGAGTGCATGGCGTATGCCGACGCGATCCAGAGCGGCGGCCGCATGCTCGCGGCCGAAGCGCTGGAGTCGGTGCAGACCGCCACCACCGTGCGGATGCGCAACGGCAAGATGTCGATCACCGACGGCCCGTTCGCTGAAACCAAGGAGCAGTTGGCCGGTTTCTACCTGATCGATGCCAAAGACCTCAATGAAGCGATCCAGGTTGCCGGCAACATTCCGGCGGCCCGGGTCGGGTGTGTCGAGGTACGCCCCGTTCGGCAGTTGAATCCCTGAATAAAAAATACAAACAGGAGTTCCGTTATGAGCCCGCAAACCCTGCAACGAAAGCCTGCCCCGTTCGAGTTGTCGATCAGCCGCCTGATCGACGCGCCCCGCCAGAAAATCTTCCGCGCCTGGACCGAGCCTGCGTTGCTCGCCCAGTGGTGGGGGCCGCACGGCATGACCACCCCGGAATGCGAAATGGACCTGTGGGTCGGCGGCCAGTTTCGCACCCTGATGCGCGCGCCGGACGGCAGCGAGTACCCAACCATGGGCGTGTTTCTGGAAATCGTCGCGCCTGAGCGGCTGGTGTTTACCGACGCCTTTGTTCCCGGCTGGATCCCCTCGGGCAAACCGTTCATGTCGGCCGAAGTGACACTCGAAGACCGCGACGGCAAAACCCTTTACACCGCCCGCGCCATGCACTGGAACGAAGAAGATCGCCAGGCGCACGAGGCCATGGGGTTTCACGATGGCTGGGGGCAGAGTCTGGAGCGTTTGGTGACGCTGGTGACCGCAGGCATGCCGGACTGATGCCCGGCGAGTCGGTCAAGGCGCGGGTCGAGCAGGTTTACCGCGAAGAGTCGCGGCGGATTCTGGCGACGCTGATTCGCTTGCTGGGGGATTTCGACCTTGCGGAGGAGGCCTTGCACGAAGCCTTTTTCGTCGCGGTCGAGCGCTGGCAGCGCGACGGTGTGCCGGACAATCCGCGCACCTGGCTGGTGTCCACCGGGCGTTTCAAAGCCATCGATGTGTTGCGTCGGCGCGCGCGGTTTGCCGCCTCGCGACCGCTGTTGATCGCGCAACTGGAGGCGCTGGAGCAAGCCGACTGGAGTGACGAAGACGTGGAAGACGATCGCTTGCGGCTGATCTTCACCTGTTGCCACCCGGCGCTGGCGGCTGACGCGCAAGTGCCGCTGACCCTGCGCGAAGTCTGCGACCTGACCACGGAAGAAATCGCCCGGGCGTTCCTCTCGGCGCCGGCCGCCATCGCCCAGCGGATCGTGCGGGCGAAGGCGAAGATCCGTGATGCGAAAATCCCCTATCAAGTACCGACACTCGCCGAATTGCCCGAGCGTCTCGACAGCGTATTGCGCGTGATTTACCTGGTGTTCAACGAAGGTTACTCGGCCTCCGTCGGTGCTGAAGTGACCCGCGAAGACCTGACGCGCGAAGCGATTCGGCTCGGGCGTCTGTTGATGGAATTGTTGCCGGAATCGGAAGTGATCGGCCTGCTGGCGTTGATACTGTTGCATGAGTCGCGGCGTCCGGCGCGCACCTCGGCGCAAGGTGAGTTGATCGTGCTGGATGAACAGGACCGCTCGTTGTGGGACGCCGCGATGATCGCCGAAGGGTGTGCGCTGGTTGAAGCGGCGCTGACCACCGGGCAGATCGGGCCGTATGGCCTGCAAGCGGCGATTGCGGCGGTGCATGCCGAAGCGCCTTCGGCGGCGGAAACCGACTGGCTGCAAATCGTGGGTTTATATGACGTGCTGCTGGCGGCCGTGCCTTCGCCGGTGATCGAGTTGAACCGAGCGGCGGCGATCTCTCGGCGCGATGGGCCGTTGGCGGGGCTGGTGCTGGTTGAAGGCATTCTGGCGCGGGGGGATTTGCTCGATTACCACTTGGCGCATTCGGCGCGGGCGGATTTTTGTCGGCAGTTGGGCAGGGTAGAAGAGGCGCGCGCGGCGTATGAGCGGTCACTGGAGTTGACCCGGCAAGAGCCGGAGCGGCGGTTTCTTGAGGCTCGGATCAAGGCGTTGAATTGAGGTAATTTCTCGGACCTTTCGTCGGCGTTGCGACGAAAGGTCCGAAGGACCAGCGGTTGCGGATCAGCTTTGCTGGCGAGTAGCCGCCAATACGATTTCGCGAATGCACACATTCTGCGGTTGCTGATACGCATAGCCAATCGCCGACGCCACATCGTCGGCGCTCAATACCGTGCCGCCCATGTCCTGTTTCCAGGCCTGATAGCCGGTCTTGATCGCATCATCGGTGGTGTGGCTGAGCAATTCGGTTTCGGTCGCGCCCGGCGCAATCGTGATCACCCGCACGTTATGCGGCGACAGTTCTTCGCGCAGGTTTTCCGACAAACCGTGCACCGCGAATTTGGTCCCGACATAGGCCACATGATTCGGGAAGGTCTTGCGACCCGCCACCGAGCTGACGTTGATGATCGTGCCGCGTTTGCGCTCGACCATGCCTGCCACCACGGCGTGCACACCGTTGAGCAAACCCTTCACGTTGACGTCGAGCATCTGGTCCCACTGCGCCGGGTCCTGCTTGGTCATCTCGCCCAGCAGCATCACGCCGGCGTTGTTGATCAGCGCATCCGCCGGGCCGAACTTCGCTTCAGCCTCGGCTACAGCGGCCAGCAGCGCGGTGCGGTCAGTGATGTCGACGCCACGGCTGAGGGTGTCGGGCAGCTCCAGTGCGTGCAGGCGATCAACCCGACGGGCCAGCAGCAACAGTGGATGGCCGGCCGCGCTCAGCAGGCGCGCAGTCGCTTCGCCAATGCCGGAACTGGCCCCGGTGATGATGATCAATGGCTTGCTCATGGCTAGACTCCTGAAATAAGAAAAACAAATAACTAAACGTGCGGCGGAGTATATTTTGCGCCGCACAGGCTGAAAAATGCCTTATTTCTCTGTCTGCTATCGGAATTTCCTATGGATATCCGTCATCTCAAAGCCTTCCTCGCGGTGTTCGAGGAGCGCAACATCACGGCGGCGGCGCAGCGGCTGTTCATCAGTCAGCCAACGTTGTCCGTGACCATCAAGCAACTCGAAGAAGAGCTGGGCGCCACGCTGTTTGTTCGTCAACCACGCGGCGTCGATGTCAGCGACGAGGCGCGGGTGTTGTACCCGCAGGCGCGGCGGATGGTGGCTGAAGCCGATGCCTTGGCCCAACTGTTTCGTGGCCGGGAAAACCGTGCGCCGCTGACCTTGGGCATCGAAGGCGACATCGCCGACAGTCAGATCGAGGCGTTCTTGCGCATGGCGCATCAGGCGCTGCCCAATTTGTTACTGACCCTGGAAGAAGGCTGTCACGGCGATGCGCGTCTGGCGGTGGAAGAAATGTGCTGCGAGGACGAATTGTTCCTGCCGCTGTGGGAAGAACCCTATGTGATGGCGCTGCCTCTCAAGCACCCGATGGCCAAGGGTGAGGCGGGGCCCGCGTGGACGCCGATTGATGACTGGATTACCTGCCCGCAGCATCCGTCGCATCAGCGCTTGATGGCGTTGTACGGGCGCTCGCCGCAAGCGGTGGCGGGGCATGCCGGCTCGTTGAAACAGGCGCTGCACATGGTCGCGGCCGGGGTGGGCGTGGCGATGTTGCCGCAGTCGTTGGTCAATGGCCATGAACGCGTGGTGACGCGGGCGTTGCACCTGCCGGCACCGACGCGGCGGGTGGGCCTGTGTTATGCGGCGCAGGCGCTGGAGTTGCCGACGCTGCGGGGTTTGTATGAGTATTTTCAAGTGAATCGGCCGATGGCGATGGCGGCGGCTTGAGCCTGCTCGGGCAGGCACATCGCTACTCCAACATTTTGCTGAGCAACCAACTCCCTGCCGGCCCCGGTGGATGCAGCCGTGACCACAGCGCATCGACAAACACCGGTTTCGGCCAGCCGCGCACTGTCAATTCCACCAGCGTGCCGCTATCAAAGCGGTCCACCAGCCAGCGCGGCAATGGCGCCCAGCCAAACCCGCCCTGGGCCATTTCCAGCAGCATCAAGTAACTGGGCGCCGACCAGACGCGACCTTTGGCGCGGCTGTCATACGGGTTGACGATGGTCGCCAGCCGCAGCTCCCGATGCTGTTGCAGCATGTCTTGATCAATGCCATTCAGGTTCGCCAGCGGATGCTCGCGCGAGACAAACAAAGCAATCTCGGTTTTTTCCTCAACCGTCGAACTGACCAGATCCGGTGGGTACACCGCTTGCATTTCGGCAAAGGCCACATGTGCCCGACCGCTTTGCAGCAGCGCAATCAAGTCATCGCATTCGGCGATCAGGCATTCGAGTTCCAGGTCCGGGTAACGCTGCTCGAACGCACTGAGCGCCGCTTCGAAGCGGTCGGATTGATAGGTATCGGAAATCGCCACCGTCAGCTTCGGCTCGACCCCTTGCGACAACTGGCTGGCGCTCATCTCCAGGCGGCTGGTCGCCGCCAGAATCTCCTCGGCCCGTTGCAGCATCACGTACCCGGCCGGGGTCAGGCTCGGCTTGCGGCTGCTGCGGTCGAACAACGTCAGGTTCAGATCAATCTCCAGGCTGGCCACCGCCGCACTGATCGTCGATTGGCTGCGCCCGAGTTTGCGTGCCGCCGCCGAAAACGAGCCTTGCGTCGCCGCCTGCACAAATGCCTGCAACACTTCTTGAGACGCCATGAACTATCGCCTTGATCGATGGTTAATGGTTAGGAAGTATCGGTGCGAGGCTGGATCATGGCAACCACAGTCACTCAACGGAGCCTGACCATGAGCGTCAACAAATCCATTACTGAACGTATTTTCCAGGCCATCGGTTTCGAACTGCTGGCCATCCTGATCTGTACGCCGCTGCTGGCGTGGATCATGGACAAACCGATGCTTGAAATGGGCGTCGTCACGGTGCTCATTGCGGCGCTGGCCTTGGCCTGGAACGTCGTGTTCAACGGCCTGTTCGACCGTGTGCTCAAGCGTTTCGAGATTGCGCACAACGCCTGGGTCCGGGTGGTCCATGCGCTGCTGTTTGAAGGCGGGCTGGTCGCGGTCGGTGTGCCGCTGATTGCCTGGTGGCTGAACGTCAGCCTGTGGCAGGCGTTTCTGCTGGACGCGGGGGTGTTGTTGTTTTTCCTGCCCTACACCTATGTTTATCACTGGGTGTACGACGTGGTGCGCAAGCGGGTGGTCATGCGCCAGGCTGTCTCGGGATGACGAGAGACCGCATCACACAATCAAAATGTGGGAGCGGGCTTGCTCGCGAAAGCGGTATTCCAGTCGACATCATCGTTGGCTGATATACCGCTTTCGCGAGCAAGCCCGCTCCCACATTGGGAGATGGTTTTGTTTCACTGCCTGCTCTGTCCGAGGGGAAGAGCAGGCTTATGCATCAAACGTGGAAGTAGCCCACGCACGAATCGAACGGCAAGCGTTTCAGTTCGATCTTGTTCAGGTCCAGCACTTCGCGCAGGGCTTTGGTTTCGCCCGGGAAGTTGCGGTAGGCGACTTCGTCCAGCACCACCACCGCGCCTTTGGGCATGTACGGCAGGAAGGTTTCCAGCGCCACTTTGGTCGATTCGTACAGGTCGGTATCGAGGATCAGCATGGCCACGACCAGGTCCGGACGGGTCTTGACCCACTCCGGCACGGTCTTGACGATGTCGCCTTTCACCAGCTCGCAACGCGGGATGCGGTTGACCGGGCGCAGCAGGTCGTTGGCGTCGATCATGTCCTGGATCAGCGACTGGTCGGTGTCGGAGAACATGGTCTCGTTGACGTCAGCCGGGTCTTCTTTCTTGTCGATGCTCTGGAAGCCTTCGAAAGTGTCGAAGCCGACGATCGAACGGTTGATCGCGTACGGTTCCAGAATCATCGACAAGTGCATGTACAGCATCAGCGAGTTGCCCTTGTACACGCCGCACTCGATGATCGCGCCCGGTACTTCAGCGACTTTCTTGAACAGCTCCATGCGCGACAGCGCAGCGGTCACGCCGATGCGGTTGGCGAAGACGAACGGCGCGTCGGCCACGTACTCGGCATCGACCCGTTTCAGGACGTTGGCACGGGTTTCGTTGTACTGGGCCTCGGCAGGCGTGATGCGACGCTTGGTCATTGCTGTATTCCTTGGAAATTCGAGAAGTCGTGGGCGTGGAAATAGTCTTTGAAACCGGCGCCGACGTCAGGGCAGGCGCTGTCGACGTTGATCGCGCCGCGCTTGTGCTTGAGGTCGTCGAGGTGCATCAGGCGAAAATCCACGCTGAAGCGGGTTTGTTCGGTGTGGTTGGCGACCGTGCCGTGCAGGTGCGAACCGGAGAAAATCAGCATCTCGCCGGTGTTGCCGGCAATGCGCACTTCGGACGCGGTGTTGATCGCCTCCATCGGCACCGGGTGCACGCGGACTTCCTCTTTGAGGTTGTCCTTGGCCTTGTGCCGCTGGTTGCTGATCCAGTCGTTGAGGCTCCATTCGCTGGAGGTGTTCTTCACCGGCACGTCGAAGTAGCCGGCGTTGATCATCATCGTCTGGTCGGGGCGGATGGTGTGCACCGGCATCCAGGTGTTGATCTGGCAATCGACACTGCCGTACCACGTGTCGCGATGCGGTTTGTAGGCGTAGCTGACACCGGCGTGCAGGTAGTCATAGTTCGGCACCACGCGAATGCGCGGCACGTCGAAAATGTAGTCACGCGGGTCGACGCCGATCTCGTCGATGAACGACAGGATCAACTCCTTGGCGCGCAGGCTGTTGGTGAACTGGCCCTTGAGGCGCGTCACCAGTACCACGAATTCTTCCACCGGCATCAGCGTGTGCAGCGCCTGGTGATTGGTTTCGCCGTCGAACGCGGCGGTGATGCTTTCCTGAGCGAACGCACACAGCTCTTTGGCGGCGCGCAACTGAGTGTTCAGGAAAATGTCGCCGGCGTAGATGGCTTCTTTGAAGTCAGCTTTGTGTTGCAGCTGATTGATGTACAGATTCACGATTCCACTCCTGAATGCATCGAGTCTCTTAAGAGTCGGCCACACGTTAGCAAACTGAAGTGCAATCAGGCGGGTGGTGGATCAATAAAAGCGCAATCCCCTGAATTTGCGACGAAATGCTTTCCCCAGGCAAAAAAATCCCCCTGTGGGAGCGGGCTTGCTCGCGGAGGCGGCGTGTCAGTCGATATCAATGTTGCCTGACACAGCGCTTTCGCGAGCAAGCCCGCTCCCACAGGGGGGATGTGTTGGGGTTAGAACAGTTTGGTGAACAGCCAGTACAGGCTGCCCGACAACAAAATCGCCGCCGGCAAGGTCAGCACCCAGGCCATCAGCAGGTTGCGGATGGTCTTCATCTGCAACCCGCCACCGTTGGCGACCATGGTCCCGGCCACACCCGACGACAACACATGGGTGGTCGACACCGGCAGCCCAAACATGTCGGCCGCGCCGATGGTCAGCATCGCGACGGTTTCCGCCGAGGCGCCTTGGGCGTAGGTCAGGTGGGTCTTGCCGATCTTCTCGCCGACCGTCACCACGATCCGTTTCCAACCGACCATGGTGCCCAGCCCGAGGGCAATCGCCACCGCGATCTTCACCCACAGCGGAATGAACCGCGTCGAGTTGTCGATCTGCTGCTTGAACAGTTGCAGCTTGCCGCTGGTGTCGGCGTCGAAGTTGCCGACTTTGTTCTTGTCCATCAGGCGAATGGTTTCGCTGGTCAGGTACATGTCATTGCGCACGTTGCCCACGGCCTCGGCCGGCACTTTCGACAGCGAGCCGTAACCCTTGACCTGCGCACCGATGCTGCCCGTGAGCGCGGCGAGCGCCGGGACCAGTTGCGGCGTGGCTTCCTTGCTGCGCACATACTCGGACAACACCGGGCGCGGGTCGGCCGGCGACGGCTGCGGCGACGCTTTCACCAGCGCTTGCTGGGTGACTTCGGCGACGGCGGCGAACTGCAACGCCTGATCGGCCGGCATTGTGCGGTTCAGCGCGTAGGCCATCGGCAAGGTGCCGACCAGAATCAACATGATCAGGCCCATGCCTTTCTGGCCGTCGTTGGAGCCGTGGGCGAACGAGACGCCGGTGCAGGTCACGATCAGCATGCCGCGAATCCACCACGGTGGCGGCGTGTTGCCTTCCGGCGCCTTGTACAACGCGCGATTCTTGACGAATACGCGCAAGGCCAGCAGCAACAGCGCGGCAAAACCGAAGCCGACCAGCGGCGACAGCAGCAACGCATAACCGATCTTGGTCGCTTGCGCCCAGTCCACGCCGCTGGTGCCATCGCGGCCGTGCATCAGGGCATTGGCCACGCCGACGCCGATGATCGAGCCGATCAGGGTGTGCGACGACGACGCCGGCAACCCCAGCCACCAGGTGCCGAGGTTCCACAGGATCGCGGCGATCAACAGGGCGAAGATCATCGCGAACCCGGCGGACGAACCGACTTGCAGAATCAGCTCCACCGGTAGCAGGGCGATGATGCCGAACGCCACCGCGCCACTCGAGAGCAGCACGCCGAGGAAATTGAAGAAACCGGACCACGCCACCGCGAAATTCGGCGGCATCGAGTTGGTGTAAATCACCGTCGCCACGGCGTTGGCGGTGTCGTGGAAACCGTTGACGAACTCAAAGCCCAAAGCGATCAGCAGCGCCACGCCCAGCAGCAGAAACGGGGTCCAGGTGGTCACCACCGTGCCGAGTTCGTGCATGTCGTGCATCAGGCTGTAGGCCGTGAATAGCAGCCCAATGGCCAGCACGCCGAAGAAAATCACCAGCGTGAACACGCCGGGCTTTTTATCGAACCGGGGTTTGCCGCTGCTGGCGGGCGCCTGAGCGGGAGCGGTGTAGGAAGGAGTAGCCATGACGGACAATCCTGAGGCGGTAGGGGTGTCGGTCATGATCGTTGCAGAATGTTACAGAGAGACTGCGTTGGGTCAGGGTTTGTGGTTTTTGCTTATCCGTTGATCAGAATCTGCTGCAACCGGTGGAGAGGGCGGCTTGCCTGTGGAGAGGGGAGTTGCTTGTGGAGATGGGACTTGCCTGTGGAGAAAGGGATTACCTGTGGAGAAAGGGATTACCTATGGAGAAAGAGATACCTGTGGAGAAAGGGATTACCTGTGGAGAAAGAGATACCTGTGGAGAAAGGGATTACCTATGGAGAAAGGGATTACCTGTGGAGAAAGAGATACCTGTAAAGAAAGAGATACCTGTGGCGAGGGGGCTTGCCCCCGTTCGACTGCGAAGCAGGCGCAATACCTGCTGGTGTGATGTGACTGGAAGAATGCCGGGGGTCGCTTCGCAACCCAACGGGGGCAAGCCCCCTCGCCACAAAGATTGGAGTGGGTCAGTAACCCTGATGCTGATTGGGGTGGATCAGTAACCCTGATGCTGATTGGGCGGGATCAATAATCCTGCCGCTTGCGAAACGCCCAGCGCCCGGCAATCACGGTAAACGTCACCACCAGCGCCACCAGAATCCAGAAGCCTTCCGGGTCGCCCGAAAGCGGCACTCCGCCGACGTTCATGCCGAAGAAACCGGCAATGATATTGATCGGCAGCGCCAGCACCGTCACCACCGTCAGGGTGAACAGCGTGCGGTTGCTCTGTTCGTTGAGGTTGGCGGCGATCTCTTCCTGCAACAGCTTGATCCGCTCACCGAGCGCGGTCAGGTCGTTGATGATCAGCGCAAACTCCTCGGTGGATTTGCGCAGCTCCTTCACATCCTCTTTCTGCAACCAGTGCGGCGGGCGATTGAGCAAGCGCAGCAACGAACCCGGCTCCAACGCCAGCAGCCGTTGCAACCGCACCAGTACCCGGCGATTGGCGCCCAATTCCGCGCGGTTGGTCGACAGCCGTGACGACAACAACTCATCTTCGATCTGATCGACGCTGAGGCTGGTTTTGCGCACGATCTGCGTCAGCACTTCGCCCTGATCGCGCAGCAAATGCACCAGCAATTCCAGCGGCGAACGAAAGCATTCGCCGGCCTTCACCGATGAACGCAACTTGTCCACCGAGTGCAGCGGTTGCAGGCGCGCGCTGATGATCAGACGGCTACGGGCGCAGACCCACAGCGTCGAGACATCGGAGGAGACCATGCTGCTGAGGTTGAACACCACGTCGTTGACCACCGCCAGCAACGCCGAATCGACATGCTCGATACGCGTCGAGCGCGAACCTTCGTGCAGCGCTTCGAAAAACTCCTCCGGCAGTTGCAGATGGCTTTTCATCCAGCGCTCGCACGCGGCGTGCGCCAGGTTGAGGTGCAGCCACAGGAATTCGTCGCTGTCGGCAGGCCCTTGCAGGCAACGCAACGCCTCGGCCGAATCGATCTCGCGCCCGCGTTCACCGGGGCGAAAACTGAACCCGTAGAGCAGACCGAACAAGTCCGGATCGCGATGGCTGTGGTCGATGCTGTGGTTCATGAAAGTCGCTCTGGCGGCGCCTGTCGCGGGTGTTACAGGTTCACGCGAGCCGCATCATCGCAAGCCTCGATGACATTTTTGTGACGGAAAAATAATCGCAAACGATTGCGCTACCGACGGTCGGAACCCGCTCAAGAACGGCTCTGGCTCGCCGATCTTACTTAAGTTACCGTGCGCGGCTTCGTCTATTGGGCGATGGTCGCAGACAGGGAGGTCGGGACACCTTTCACGCCGCATGGCCGGCGTGCCTCACCCCTGTCATGAGTATCACTCGATGCTGAAAAAATCCCTGAGAGCACAAATCCTCGCCTTGTTGACCGGCAGCCTGGTCGCCATGCTGCTGATCGCGCTGGCCTGCTTTCACTTTCTTTCCAGCGGAGTCCAGAGCTACGCCAATCTGATCGATGGCCCGTTGCACACCTCGCAACTGATCGATGAAGCCAACCTGCAATTCAAAGTGCAGGTGCAGGAGTGGAAAAACGTTCTGCTGCGCGGCAAGCAGCCGGCAGACCTCGACAAATACTGGAAGCAATTCGAAGACCGTCAGCGCGATGTACAGGGCATCCTCGGCGAATTGGCCGGGCAGAAAGGTATCGAGCCGCAACTCAAGACCCGCATCGAACGCCTGCGTGACGAACACCGTCAGCTCGGCGCCGCCTACCAGAAGGGCCGTGATGCCTACGTGGCGGCGGGTGCCGACCCAACGGCCGGTGACAGCGCGGTCAAAGGCGTGGACCGGGCCACCAGCGATCAGATGAGCGAACTGGTCAGCGAACTGCGCAAACAGGGCAGTGAACAATCGACGCAGATCAACGCCAGTGCCGACCAAACCGTGTTGCTGGGCATCCTCGTCATGCTCGCCTCGGGCTTGCTGATCGGCTTGCTGAGCCTGTGGCTGGTCAACCGCAAACTGGTCGAGCCGATCCGCGCATTGATCGAATACGTCGCGCAATTGAGCCAGGGCAAATTCGCCGAACGCGTGACCAGCAACCGCCAGGATGAACTGGGCAAACTGGCGGCGGCAGCGAACACCCTGCGTGATTTCCTCGCCGAAACCTTCAGCCGTTTGCAGCGCAGCGCCAAAGACCTGGACAGCGCCAGCGGCGAGTTGAATTCGATTGCCAGCCTCATGTCCACCGGCACCACCGAACAGTTCAGCCGCACCGATCAAGTGGCCACGGCGATGAACGAAATGTCCGCCACCGCGCAGGAAGTCGCACGCCATGCGGCCGACGCGGCACGTGCCGCCGACGATGCCGACCAATCCGCCCAGCAGGGTGAAAAAGTCATGCAGGGCACCATCCACACCATCACCCAGATGCGCGGCGAGATCGCCAACACCGCCACGGTCATTCGCCAACTGGAAACCGACAGCGGCCGCATCGGCAAGGTGCTGGAAGTGATTCGCGGCATCGCCGAGCAGACCAACCTGCTGGCGCTCAACGCGGCCATCGAAGCGGCTCGTGCCGGTGAAGCCGGGCGCGGTTTTGCGGTGGTGGCCGATGAAGTGCGCAGCCTGGCCCAGCGCACGGCGGCGTCGATCATCGAGATCAATCAGATTATTCAGACCGTGCAAACCGGCGCGGTGGATGCGGCCCAGGCGATTGAAAGCGGCCAGTCGCGCAGCGAAGAAAGCGTGCAGCAAGTGACCGAGGCCGGCGCGATGCTGGAGCGCATCACCCACGCCGTGGAATCGATTCGCGACATGAACCGCCAGATCGCCACCGCCGCTGAAGAGCAGACGTCGGTCGCCGAAGACATCTCGCGCAACCTCACCGAAATCACCAGCATCGCCAGTACCAATCTGGACAACGTGCAACGCACCGAGGCCGCCAGCCACAACCTGCACGGGTTGTCGGGCCAGTTGAACGAAGTGACGGCGCGCTTGAGCGCGTAAGGCAAAGGGCTGTGTACCGGTTCGCTTACCGAGTCGGTACACAGTCGATCTCAATCAGGGCTGAACACTGTCGATAGGAAGATACCCAACCTCCACAGTGGATAACTCCCATGGTCAGCATCACCTCCGTTTCAATCAACCAAACCCTCGCCACGCCCACCAGCAAAACCGCGATCAGCGACAAGACCGAAGACACCTCTGTCGCGGCCACCACCGCTGCGCCTGCCGATGACAGCAAAGTAGCCGCCGGTGGCGCGGCGGCGTCGAGCGACAGCAGTTCCAGCAGCAGTGAAGAATCGGATTCGGTCAAAGAACTGCGCAAGCAGATCGCCGAGCTGCAAAAGCAAATGCAGGAGCAACAGCAGCAACTGCAAGCGGCTCAGGCCAGGCAGGAAGACGCTAATGCGAAAGCGGCCGATGTCGCCGCCGCTCAGTCGCAGATAGCGAGCACCTCAGCGTCGTTGCAGACGGCGACCGCCGAGTTGTTGCAGGCGTTGCAGGATTCCGATTCCAGCACCTCGGGTTCGCTGGTCAGCACCACGGCTTAATCGGTTTTGGGCAGGCTGAACGTAAACAGCGTGCTGTTTTGCGTGGTGGATGCCACGTGCAAGCGACCGCCGTGTGACTGGGCAATCTGACTGGCAATGTACAAGCCCAACCCCAGACCGGCCTGCGGCGTATCGCGGGTCGGTCGCGAGTAAGGCTGGAACAGGTGCGGCAAGACGTCCTCGGGGATTTGCCCGTCGTTTTTTACCGCCAGCATCAACGCGCCCTGATCCACCAGCGCGGTGACTTCAACGTCACCCTGGGGATCGCCGTGGGCGATGGCATTGGCCAGCAGGTTGGACAGCAACTGGGCAATGCGCTCGCGGTCGCAATGCACGCCGCGCAAGTCGCCGATTGAAGCGCGAATCTGCCGCTCGGGGTGCACGCTCTGGATTTCTGAAATCACATGCCGCAACGCGTCATTGAGGTCGGGGCAGGGCGCAATGCTCACCGGGATGCCATTGCCCAACCGGCCACGGGCAAAATCCAGCACGTCGTCCACCAGTTGCGCGGCGCGTCGGGCGCTGGTCAGGATGTGCCGCACCAGTTTGTCGCTGGCCGGGTTGGGGAATTTGCGCTGGAGCATTTCGGCCGAAGCGTTGATCGCAAACAGCGGGTTGCGCAGGTCGTGACCAAGCACCGCGATGAATTGTTCACGCAGTACGGCAGTTTCGCGTTCCTGCATCAGCTCGGCTTCAGTCTGCTGCAGGTTCTCTTCGGCTTCGATCTGCAGCGACAGCACCCTGGCGAAGGATTCCATGGTGGTCTGGATCGGGCTGGCCTTGAGTTCGTTCGGGCTCGGATCGAGGGCGCAGATGGTGCCGAAAAAACGCCCGTCGGTGCGGAATACCGGCACCGAAATGTAGCTTTCGAACTTGTACAGGCGCGGCGTGTGGTGGTCGTGGTAAATCGGGTCTTCACTGGCCTTGTCGATGACCACGGTTTTATGGGCGCTGCGAATTTCATGGCACAGCGTGGTGACCAGGTCGAGTTCGCCGCCGACCTTGAGGCCGAAATCCAGCTGATCAAGCACGGCGCAGGCCGTCCACGAATCTTCGGTGACCCGGGCCACTGCGGCAAAACGCAGGCCGGTCATTTCCCGGATCACCTGGAGAATGGCAGGTACGGCGCTGATCCGACCGATCGTGGCTATATCTGCTGCCGCTGTTTGCGCCATTTCGATCAATCTCTGTGTAAATGTCGATTTGGAGGGATTCTAGCGGGCTGAAACGGTATTGGCGCTAACGGTTTAGTGCTGAAGCGTTTCGTCTGCTCGTTGAACGCAAAAAAGCCGCACGGTCCGAAGATCGTGCGGCTTTTTTTGCGGGGTGATTACTTGTCTTGCTTGTTGCTCAGGACTTTGCCGGTGGCGGCATCGAAGTCCACGTCGAATTCTTTACCGTCAGCGGTTTTCAGCTCCACTTCGTACTCGTAGCCATTGAAGTGGTTATCGAGGTCGGTATCGGTAATGGTCGCGCCTGGGTGCAGTTTCAACGCCGCCTGGTTCATTTCTTCCAGAGGCTTGATCTTGCCGCTCTTGACCAGCTCAGGGATCTGGTCGACACGAACGTCAGCCTGGGCCAGGCCAGCAGTGAGGGTCAGGGCAGCGGCGGTGAACAGGGCAGTCAATGTTTTCATGAGGTTCTTTCCTTGGGGTGATTCGTTTAAGTGGTGCCAGATTATCTGTGGCAACTTAACTCACGCTTAATTCACCCAGGGCGGGTGAAAGCTTCGCGAGCACCCACAGGTTTTGCGCTGAACCTGTGGGAGCCAGCCTGCTCGCGAAGCAGCCGGCGCAACGACCGATCAGTACCCGTTGTTCTGCAGCAATTGCGCGACAGTGCCCGCCGCCGGGCGCTTGTAGAACTTCAGCAATTCGCTGGCGCGGTTGGTGAAGATGCCGTCGACCCCGGCGTCGGTCACTTTCTGGTAATCCACCGCGTCGTCGATGGTGTAGACGTGCACCAACAGGCCTTGATCGTGGGTGAACTGGTTCATCCACGGTTTCACCAGATCCGAATAGCTCTGATCGCCGCCCTTGGTCAGCGCGGCCGATGGGCCGGTGCCGATCGCGCCTTGGGCCTTGGCGTACTCGACCCATTGCTGGAATTCGGCTTTGCTCTTCGGCTCCAGCCCGGCGTAGTAGGTGGCTTTGTCCTTGTCGCCGGACTCGGCAAACGTCACCTTGGATTGCGGCTCGATGCTGCCTTCGCCGACCCACAGCAAGAGAATTTTCGGTACGCGCGGCATTTCTTTTTGCAGCAATTCCAGGCTGCTCTTCTCGAAGGTTTGCAGTACCACTTTGCCTTTGCCCTGGCCGACCGCCAGATCACTCTTCGCCAGTTTTGAACCGGCGGGGCTGAGCCAGCCACGGTCTTGCAACTTGTCCTTGAGGTCGCGCTCGATGCCGGGGAATTGCTTCGGCTCCTTGGTCTCGATGTACAAGCCTGGCTTGTGCAGCGGATTGCCCTGGGCGATGTTGATGATTTCGTCCAGTGTCAGAATTTTCAGCCCGACGTAGGAAGGGCGCGCGCGATCCGGGTAAGCCGTGTTGAACCAACTGCCGGCATCGAGGGTTTTCAGCTCGGCGAGGGTGAACTCGTTGGCGGGGCTGTCCTTGCGCTCCGGGAACTTGCTGGCGACGTCGGTGGTGCGTTGCAGGTTGTTGTCGTGCAGGGCAAACAGCACGCCGTCCTTGCTGCGTTGCAGATCCATTTCCAGGTAGTCGGCGCCCAGGTCACGGGCCAGCGTGTAGGCGGCGGCGGTGGATTCCGGCGCATCGAACGAGGCGCCACGGTGGGCGATCACCGCCGGGTGCGGGATGCCCAAATGGTTGGCCAGCGCACTCGGGCTGGGTTCGCTGGCGGCCTGTGCCTGGCCGAGGCCGAGCAGAACGCTCAGCAGCAGGGCGCTTTTGGTGAAGGTAACCGGCATGTCGAGATCCTTTCGCAGTGAATTTTCAAAGACGTCCCTTTTAACAACTGAGCGCCGCCAGCGCTATCGCCAGACCGACATAAACGTGTTTAAAGCAGATTTTTTCAGCGCAACTGTGCCGTTGTTTGCAGTACTCTTGCGTCCGGCAGTTTCCCCGGCAGAGGGAAACCCGTGTCGTATCGCCTTGCGTGTAAACCATCGATCACCGGTCGTTTCGACCTTTTGTGAGGTTTATATGCGCATCACTTCCGAGCTTATCTGCCAGGCCGCCGACCAACTCAAAGGCTTCGTCGGCCTCAATCGCAAAACCGGACAATACATCGTGCGTTTCAGCGAAGACGCGTTCGGCATGGACGTGGCCGATGACGGCATCATCGCGCTCAGCGAGTTTGTCTGGGCACCCGGGCCGGCGCCGGCCATGACGCTCAAGCGCGAGCTGATTCAATTGCTGATGAATCAGAACATTGACGAGCGGATCAACATCACCGAGCCGTTGCGGGTGTACATGAACAAGCGGGAAGTGCCGGAGATTGCGGCGGTGCGGAGTCTGGTTCGGGGCTGAGTTTTGCGGTGATTGGGCCGGCCTCTTCGCGAGCAAGCCCGCTCCCACAAGGTTTTGTGTCGTTCACAGGTCCAATGTGGGAGCGGGCTTGCTCGCGAAGGCGTCCTGACAGCTAACGACTCTCCTGGCCTCTGGCACACGCCTCGACGAACGCCCGAACCAGCGGCGGCAAAATCCCCTTCAGCGCCGCCCGTTCCGGCTGAAACAACGTGGCCACAAAGAACGGATGCCCCTTGAGCTCCACCGCCCGCAAGTCGCCGTTTGAGTCATGCCCGACGGCGCACAGCTGGTGGGTCAATAACTCCCTTTCAAACTCAGGATTCACCCCGTAACGGCAGCGATAGCCTTCAACAATCTCGGTGTTTTCGTACGCCTTGGCGATCAATGAGCCTTTAACCAGGTGAATGCCGCCGACCGCTTCCACCAATGAACAGGTCAACGGCGTGAGCAATGCTCGTTCTGCCTCGGGGTGTGTCTCGCCATGCTCCGCGTCCGCCCAACCCAATACGTTGCGGGCGAACTCCAGCACTGCATGTTGAAAACCGCCACAAGTGCCGAGAAACGGGCGCTGCTGTTCACGCGCAAAACGGATCGCTCGTAGCGCACCGTCCATGTCCCGATAAGGGCTGCCCGGCACTCCCCATAAACCGTCGAAGTCTTGTAGCGGCGTGTCAGCGTTGATCTGGTCGGTGGCCAGCCAGTGGAACTGCACGTCCAGGCTCAATTGTTCGGCCGCCAAGCCGAGGGCGACCGGGATGGCTTGGTGGGCGGTGATCTTCGGGTCGTAGTCGCCGATCAGGGCAATACGGATTGCGCGGTTTTTCATGAGGGATCTCAACGTTTAGCAGGCTTAGGCTTTTGGCGGTTCTTTGCGCACAAAATGCTGATGCATTTCCGAGGTGAGGTTTTCGATGCGCTCGGTCAGGCTCTTGGTCATTTCCGTGAGCCGGGTGTTTTGCTCCAGCAGCGCCAGCAGTTGCGTAGTGTTCAGCTCGGCCTGGGCCTGACGTTCGGTGTTGGCCACGGCGAGGGCTTCGCGGTGTTGCGCATCGGCGTCTGACTGGGCTTTGTCCCGCGCGGCCTGGCGCGTCTGCGCCAGCAGAATCAACGGCGCGGCGTAAGCCGATTGCAGGCTGAACGCCAGGTTGAGCAGGATAAACGGGTAGATGTCGAAGTGGGCCACGCCAAAAACGTTCAGACACACCCACAGCACCACAATCAGGGTCTGGGCGCCGAGGAAAGTGGGCGTGCCGAAGAACCGCGCAAAGGCTTCGGCGCGCAGTGCAAATTTGTCGTTGCCGAAGGTCGGCGCCAAATGCGCGTGATGGCGATGAAAACGCAGATGATCGACAGGCGCGGCTTTTTTCTTGTCAGTGGTCGAGGTGGTCATGACGGACTCGGGGTGACGGGGACTGACCGACACTATAGCCCCGCCAGGGCGACACCTCCCTGAATCAATGTTGAACGGTTTCGATCAACCCGGCGTACGCTCGTTGGCGAACATGCTCACGGCCTGCACCGCATTACTCGCCCCGTCACGAATCTGCAGAATGACCGTGCCCGCCTGATTGGCCAGGTCAACGCCTTCTGCGGCCCGGTCCCGGGTGCCGTCCATGCTCTTGATCGCCTGCCGGGTTTCACTCTGGATCAACCCGATCATGGTCGAAATTTCTGCGGTCGAGCCGCTGGTGCGCGCCGCCAGTTGGCGCACCTCATCGGCCACCACGGCAAAACCACGACCCTGCTCGCCGGCCCGCGCCGCCTCAATCGCTGCGTTCAGCGCCAACAGGTTGGTCTGGTCGGCAATGGCGCGGATGGTGTTCACGATGGCGGTGATCTGTTCCGAGCGCTCGCCAAGTTGCGCTATCAAGGTCGACGATTGCTCGATGTTGGCCGCGATTTCACGCATTTCGCTGGCCGCTTGCTGGATGACCTGGGTGCCTTGCTCGGCGACTTTTCGGGTCTCCACCGAAATGTGATAAGCCTCGCTGGCGCTGCGGGCATTCTGCTCGTGTTGCTCCACCCGCTCCGTCACGTCGGAGGCAAACTTCACCACTTTGCACAACCGGCCACCGGCGTCGTACACGGGGTTGTAGTTGGCCTCCAGCCACACGGTTCGCCCAGCCTTGTCGACGCGCTCGAACTGGCCGTGGAAAAACTCGCCCTGATTGAGTCGGCGCCAGAAATCCTGGTAGGCGCTGCTGTCGGCCAGTTCGGCGGTGCAAAACAGTCGGTGATGTTTACCTTTGAGCTCGGCGAGGGTGTAGCCCATGCGGTTCAGGAAGTTCTGATTGGCGGTGAGGATGCTGCCGTCCAGATCGAACTCGATCATCGCCATCGCTCGGTCAATGGCCTGCAATTTGGCGGCGGTTTCGCTTTCCTTTTGCACTCTGGCCGTCACATCCATCGCGTACTTGACCACTTTGGTGATTCGGCCGGTCGCATCCTTGATCGGGTTGTAGCTGGCCTCCAGCCAGATCGGCTCGCCCTTGCTGTTCACCCGTTCAAACGTGCCCGATTCAAATTGACCGTTTTTCAGCCGCGCCCACAGTTCTGTGTACTGGCTGCTACGGGCGAACTGCGGCGAGCAGAACTGACGATGCGCTCGCCCCAGCACTTGCTCGAGCTGATAACCCATGGTCTTGAGAAAGTTGTCATTGGCGCGCAGCACGACGCCATCCAGATCGAACTCGATCACCGCCATGGAGCGATCAATCGCTTCCAGCAGGCCGTTTTGGTAAGCGAGGGTGTGTTGCAACTCTTTGATCGTGGATTTATCGCGGTTGAATAGCATGGTCGTCAGGCTCTGGAAGTTAGGAAAAACGGGAAGTCAGTCCTTATTCCTGCGTCTGCAGACCGAAGACAGGGATGCGTTCGGCGTGTAGCTCAATGCCAGCATTCCCTGGGTGGCGGGTTACTTATATAAAACTTAATAACCTTATACAAGAGATGGCTTTTCTTGACTGTTTGTACAAGTTTTAACGGTTGGAAAAGCGTTGTATGCCCACCGCAGCCTCGCTGGGCACTGCGGTTGCAGCGACTTTAGCGCTTTGAGAAATGCAGTTTGTCTAACTTTTCGGATTCATCCTGAAACAAATCCCCAGCAGGCATTTAACCCGCTGCCGTTCATCGCCCAAACGTTGGATGTTGTCATTTATGCCAACGGGTTTAACGCTGATAGCAGGCCAGGAACATATCCAGCGCCGACTCAACGACCGTGCTTTGCATCTCGGGCGACAGGCCTGGCTGACCCATGGAAATCTGCGGCCAGAACGCAAACGCCTTGATCAGCCCTTGTACTTGCTGCGCGGCAAACTCGGAATCGACCGGTTTCAATCGGCCATCTGCCTGCGCAGCGCGAATCCACGCGGTCAGGCCTTCTTCACGTTCGCCCATGCGGGCCACCATGTTCTGAGCCCTTTCCGGGGAATGAATGGCGGCGGCAATGGCGACCCGCGCCAGGTCGAGAAAATTGTTATCGCCCAGTATTTGCACCTTCGCCTGCAACACCGGGCGCATCTGGTCGCGCAGCGGCAGGTCAGGGCGGTAAGGCGTTTCCTGTTCGGCTGTCACCCGCGCCCACAACTGATTGAGGATTTCGGCGAACAACTCTTCCTTGCTCGGAAAGTGGTTGTACACCGTGCGCTTCGACACGCCGGCAGTGGCGGCAATCTTGTCCATGCTGGTGATGTCGAAACCGTTGGCACGGAATTCGGCAATCGCCGCCAGGATGATGGATTCGCGTTTTCGGTCGGTGAGACGCTGTGGAGCTGTCATAAATACGCTTCGGCAAGGGGCAGGGAGAATTACACTCGGCAGTTTACTTGTCATCGGCTTTGATGCAACCTAGAAACTACACTGTGCAGTGTAATGTTGTGTTAACCCTGCACCGTGAAGAATAGAATCTCCGGCTGATGCGTGCGTGCTTTGGCCATTTATCGTCCCACCGTGAAAAACCGGAATCTTTGCGGTTTTTCTGGAGTCATTCAGTCATGGCCACTTCTACTTCCCCTGCGGACACCGCCTCCACGCCTGAAGCTTCACGTCAGGCACAAGGGCACTTTCGAAACCATGCCCCCGTACAGCGCGAAGGCGTTCGTAAAATGCTGCGGATCATGTGGAACATGATCTTCAACAAGCCACGCAATACTCGCCCGACCGCTGCCGTTCCGGTGCAAGCCCTGACCCAGGCGGCATTGATCGCCGCGCCGAACCACAGCGTCTATCGCCTCGGCCATTCAACCGTGCTGCTGAAGCTGCGGGACAAATTCTGGATCACCGACCCGGTTTTCGCCGAGCGCGCTTCACCCGTGCAATGGGCCGGCCCCAAGCGTTTCCACCAGCCGCCGATCAGCCTCGAAGAATTGCCGCCGATTGAAGCGGTGATCCTGTCCCACGATCACTACGACCACCTCGATTACCACGCGGTGCTCAAGCTGGCGGACAAGGCCAAATACTTCCTGACCCCGCTGGGTGTCGGCGACACCCTGATCAAGTGGGGCGTTGATGCCAGTAAAGTGCGCCAACTGGATTGGTGGCAGGGCACCGAAGTGGACGGCATCCAGTTCATCGCCACGCCTTCACAGCACTTTTCCGGTCGCGGCCTGTTCGACGGCAACAGCACGCTCTGGGCGTCGTGGGTGATGATCGACGGCGACACGCGGATCTTCTTCAGCGGCGACAGCGGCTATTTCGATGGCTTCAAACGCATCGGCGAACAGTACGGCCCGTTCGACCTGACGCTAATGGAAACCGGCGCCTACAACGTCGAGTGGCCGCACGTTCACATGCAGCCTGAACAAACCCTGCAAGCGCACATCGATCTCAAGGGGCGCTGGTTACTGCCAATCCACAACGGCACGTTCGACCTGTCGATGCACGCCTGGTTCGAGCCCTTCGACCGGATCCTGGCGTTGGCCTGGGAACGCAACGTCTCGATCACCACCCCGCAAATGGGCGAGGCGTTCAACGTCAAATACCCGCAGCGCGCCAGTGCCTGGTGGTCGGGCCTGGAAAACGAAAGCGACCAGGGCGCGCCTCAGAACGCTTGACCCTCAGATGCCGGGCCGCTCGCCATGGAGCGACCCGCAATCTTCGCTATCGTCAAATCGCGGAAATTCCCTTCGAGAATTTCATCCAGTTCCCCTGGCGACAGCCCAAGTTTGTACGCTGCTTCAGACTTGCCCAATTGACCCGTGTCCAGAAGCATCCCGATCTTCATCAGGTAGCCGGCCCTGGCTCTCATCCCATCGATTCCATTCATCTGCTGACCCCTCACTCAACCATCGCAAAATCCGCCCGCCCGACCGGGTTAGGCGTGGACCCTCTTACATTCATCCCTCGACCGGGCGCAAACCCGGGGAAGAACACCAGACCTTGCGATTCAAACCGATAGGCCAACGTCAGCCGAGTGACATCCAGCACGTCGCGCTCGGCCTCGAATCGCTCGATGGCCTGCACCGAGACCCCCGATTCCTCGGAGAGCTCCTCCACGCTCCAGCCCAGCATTGCTCGGGCCTGGGCGCAGTGGGCCGGGGTGAATTGGAAAAGGGCGATACGTTCCAGGGTGATTTTCATCGCAAGAGAGGCCATGGTGTGCTCCGGGCTCGAGAGTGCTAATCCAAAAAGTACTGTTGTTTTGTACAGTTGTTTTTGGCCCGGATCAAACTCAATTTTTGATTTTTGCTAATTCGATGGCTGCATCCAGACGGACGGTGGTTGGCCCAGCACACGACGAAACATGGTCGAGAATGCTGCGGGGCTGTCATAACCGAAATCGAGGGCGATGCGCGTCACCGGCGTACCCGCCGCCAACCGCGCCAGGGCCAGGACCACGCAGGCGCGCTGCCGCCATTGGCTGAAACTCAGGTCGGTTTGCTGGCGGAACAGGCGATTGAACGTGCGCAGGCTGATGTGCAATTGGTCCGCCCATTGCTGTGGCGATTGATGAGCGTTTGGTTGTTGAAGAAACGTCTGACACAACCCCAGCAACCGCGACTCCACCGGCAACGGAATATGTAATGGCAGATGAGCGCTGCGGGTCATTTCATGCAGGAGCAAGTCGATCAGCACACCATCGCGCCCGGTCTCTTCGTACGTCAGCGGAATCTCCACCGCCTCCATCAACAAGTGCCGCATCAACGGCGACACACTGATCACCTGGCAGCGAGCCCCCAGATCAACCGCATCGGGCTCGATGTACAAACTGCGCGTGCTCACCCCCTGCATCAACACCTCATGCGCCACCCCCGCCGGAATCCACACCGCCCGCTGTGGTGGTACCACCCAATTGCCATCATGCGTGCGGACCTGCATCACCCCGGTGGCGCCGTACAGCAATTGCGCCCGCCGATGTGTATGAAACGGCAACAAATGGCCGTGGGAATAATCCGTTCCGATCGCCACTACGGGCCGTGGCGTGTCATCCAGCAGATTGATCGAAACATTGCGCATCGAGCGGCTTCCAGCAGTTGGCGTAAACGCGAACATTATTGGCTGACTTGCTGAAGCAGGCCAAGCCGCATCGCTCTATCGTCGACCACTCTCAACCAATGGACGATGCGTGATGTTTTATCTTTTGCTGGTGTTTTTCGGCTGCATGACTGGCGTCACTACGGTGTTGTTCGGCTTCGGCGGCGGTTTCGTCGTCGTGCCATTGCTTTACCGGATGCTCACTGCCAGCCATGGCGCGGATGACCCGATTGGCCAATCGGCGATGCAGATCGCCGTGGCGACTTCGACCTGCGTGATGATCGTCAACGCATTGGTCGCCACGGGAAAGCACCACCGCGCGGGCAATCTCATTCGCCATTACCTGTGGCCGTTGGGTGGGTTCATCGGGTTGGGCGCTATGGTCGGCGCCGTGGCCGCCATGCGGGTAAGTGGAGACATGATTCGTTGTGCCTTCATCGCGTACCTGGGCGTAACCATTGCGGATTGCTTGTTCCGACGCGGTTTTCTGACAGCGTCCGACACTGCAATCCCACGGCGATTGGGCAGGGTAGAAGCGTCGTGTGGCGGAGTAGGAATTGGAGCAATCGCCACGTTTCTCGGCGTGGGCGGCAGCGTCATGACCGTGCCGATGCTGCGAAGGTGCGGGTTGAGCATGAGCCAGGCGACGTCCATGGCTAATCCGTTGAGCTTGCCGGTGGCGGTGGCCGGGACGCTGACTTACATGACAATGGCGAGGTTCACCGAATTTGATTTGGGGATGTGGTTTATCGGTTACGTGGATCTATTGGCGTTTGCCGTTTTGACCATGGGTTCTGTGGTTGGAATACGACTGGCGACGCCGTGGATCGGACGGATTCCGGATCAACTGCATGCGCGGGTTTATATCGGTTTGCTGGTGTCGGTGATGATGAGTCTGTGCCTGAGCTAAGCGCTTTCACTTATCCGCCAACCCCGGCGCCTCGCGAATAATGAAGTGGTCCAGGTTTTCGATATTGGCGCTAAACACCCCGAACGTCTGCTCGGGGTTTTTCTTGCTCGGCACCTGCTTCAGCTCCGGCGTCACGCCATAAAAGAAGCAATACAACTGCGCCTCACTGTCGATGGCGTGCTTGATCTCTTCCAGAAACGCTTTGCGCTTGCGGTAGTTCTCGATCAATTTCTTGCTCAAATAAACATTCACAGAGTAAGGCTTCTTCTTCGCCTCATCCGCTTGCTTAAACCAGACCTTCTGCTCGAAATCGATGCGAAAGCTCTGTGTGTAATCCTTGATCTCCTTGATCTTGCCCCAGTAAATCAGCCCCTTGTTGTCCGTCAGGTATTCAATCTTCTTGAAGAACGACCCATAAGGCGCCGTGTGCTCCCCAACCTTCAGCGGCATGCGCTTGAGCAGGTCCTTGTCCTCGAAGTTCGACACGAAGCACTCTACCGGGTGGGCGAAGACGCTGGTCTTGTCCGGCGCTGATTCGCGGCTCGCCTGTTCTGAGTGGTTGTCCGCTGAAATCGGCTTAGGCCCGTCCCGCATGACATCCGCCGCCGCGTCCGGACTCGATGGCTTACGCACATACTCGCGCCGAGTGAGCAGCAATTCCGACGGGAAATGTTCCTCGCGACTGTCATCCGTTTCCGCACCGTCCGCGTCTACACCTGAGGCCGGCGTCTTGAGACTGACGTAAGGGCAGTCCGCAACGTGTCGGGTGCTCGGCGTGTTTTTGAAGTGCGGGGTGCGAACGTAATTCACGTTTTTGGCGTTGAAGGTTGTCAGGACATTCGCCGGATCGAATGCCGCGCGGCAAGCATCGTTGGGGCACTGGAAGTGCTCCTTGGCGGAATCGAAGACCATGGTTTCGTCGAAATTCAAATCGCGCACGTCATAGATCGACAACTTGTCGTCGAGGCTGCGGCAGTAGGCGAGGTCGAATTTCATGGCGGGCTCGGGTCCTTGAGTGGGGAAGGGTATTAATAGCGGGAGGCGGGGCGGGTTGCACTGACTGTTTTCCACATACCGCAAAATCTGTGGCAATACGCCAAACCTGTGGGAGCGAGCTTGCTCGCGATTCCCAACATCTACACAGCCACCAAGCCAGGCTCGAATCTGTGGCGAGGGGGTTTACCCCCGTTGGGTCGCGAAGCGGCCCCAAAACCTGCAAACGCGTTATGCCAGATATAACTAAGAGTTCTCTTGGCGACTGCTTCGCAGCCGAACGGGGGTAAACCCCCTCGCCACAGATTTAGTTTGGCTCATCTATTCCGCTTCCAGCCGCTCCACCTTCTTGTAAAGCGAAGCTGTGAACTCATTCCGGTCACTCGAATGGTGACAACGGCGATGACAGTTTGGGCACAGCGCCACGGCATTGCTCGGACGATCCGAACCTTCCTGCGCTAAATGCTTAACGTGATGGACCTCAAGAAACGGCCTGCCATCCTTTTCAAACGGAGCAGGCTCGCCACAACCTTCGCATCTACCGTTAGCCTGCTGGCGAACCCACGCTCTCACTTCAGGATCGCGAACATAGGACTTTCCGCTGGACTGAGTTTGCTCGGGCCGCTCAATCCCCTTCGGCTCGTCTTTAAGCGGTTGCCGCTCAAGTTTGGCCGCTCGGTGCTCCAGCGTTGCCTCGTCTGCCGTCGGGGCGAAATCCTCGGGCGTCAAAGTGCTTGGCGCGTTTAGCGCTTCACGAATGCTGCGCGCAACATTCGCACCGACATTCTTGGCGGGTTTGTAGCCTTCAATGCGATCTCGACCCAGTTCCACTAGTACGGTCGAGATGTTCTGCATCCGAAACTCAACCGACCCTTTAGTCCGACCGGCTAAGGCTCCTTCACGTAGGATGCGATTCTCTTCAGTCTTAACGACTTTCTGACCGCTTTGTTCGCGGGACAACATGCTGAGATAGGCATCGACCGCAGCCTGAATCTCCACGTCACTCCAATCGCTGTTGCTCTTTTCAGTGTCCATACAATCGCCGAGGGTTGAAAACCCTCGGACGATACTGAGTGGCCATTACGACTGTCTACGAAAATTCCTACAGAAAAGGCCGCTGTTTCGCTCGATCAGTCCTACAAAGGCGCCGCCACACTAACCCACGGAATGCTTTGACGACTGAAACACCTCCACAACCTTCCGCCACCAAGGCTTAACCACCGGCACTCGCCGACGCGTGCGATTGAGCAACAGATAAGGCATGTCCCGCAGTCGAATCCAGCCCTCATCCTGCCAATGCAACAGGCTTAACGACATTTCTGGCCAATCCAGCAAACTCAACATCGGCCGATCCGAGTTCTTCGAATGTTTCGCATCGCGTAAGGCAGGGACCACTTGATGGGTCAGCCATTCACGCAACAGGCGATTCCCAGGCGCGTAGTGATAGACCAGCAATGCGTACACGCCGGATTCGCTGAGCATCAGTCGCTTCTCTGATTGACCGTGGTAATCGATCAGAAGGGTGTGCCGCTGATCCTCGTCTAGTTTGCTCACCACGCGATCGCTCAAATGGAAACCCATTAGGCGGCCCATATCGCGGGCGCAGAACCATGGCTGGTTTTCCAGAAGTAGGGCATGAAGGTCGAGGTTATGGCGGGAAAATACGGTGGCAGCGAAGGGATCAGACATCACTGATCTCCGAAGTCTCGAGCGGGCGGTGCAGTTTGTGTTCAGTCATATCCATTTTTACCTCTACGTTTAGATTTAGCGGGCCTGATCCCAACGTAGAGTGGACTAAGAAATCCCAACGAGCCGAACCCTCCACCTTCCAACGACAAATCCCCCAAGGGTGATTTCGCATCGGTGTGATTGGCCAAGCTTCCTACGTTGGGCGTTTCTTAGGCACCTGCAATGAAGCTTAGAGGTGCTTTGGATGGGCATCAATGTGGAAGCCTCTGTAAGTCCTGTAGGAGCTTTTGCGTTGTGGCGTAGGGACGGAAAATGGATATTTATTGCCCAATAAAAAAGCCCCGATCAGATCGGGGCTTTTTTTGATTCGTCGATTCAGATTGGAATCGTTAAATCGCGGCGAACTCGGAAATCAATCCCAGCTAAGCGCACCGCCTGTTTGGTATTCAATAACCCGCGTCTCAAAGAAATTCTTCTCTTTCTTCAAGTCCATAATCTCGCTCATCCAAGGGAACGGATTCGTAGTCCCCGGATACTCTTCCTTCAACCCAATCTGCGAAAGACGACGGTTAGCGATAAATTTGAGGTAGTCCTCCATCATCGCCGCATTCATCCCCAACACCCCACGAGGCATGGTGTCACGCGCGTATTCAATCTCCAGCTGAGTCCCTTGCAGAATCATCTGCGAAGCCTCTTCCTTCATCTCGGCATCCCACAGGTGTGGGTTTTCGATTTTGATCTGGTTGATCACGTCGATGCCGAAGTTCAGGTGCATGGATTCGTCGCGCAGGATGTATTGGAACTGCTCGGCGACGCCGGTCATTTTGTTGCGGCGGCCCATGGAGAGGATCTGGGTGAAGCCGCAGTAGAAGAAGATGCCTTCCAGGACGCAGTAGTAGGCGATCAGGTTGCGCAGCAGTTCTTTGTCGGTTTCGACGGTGCCGGTTTCGAACTTCGGATCGGAGATCGAACGGGTGTATTTGAGGCCCCAGGTGGCCTCATGAATCAGAAAATTACCTTTTGTGTGAAAATCGAGTACCTCGTCGTAAGCGACCGGATCAATGAATCTAAGATAGTAATCATGAGGGAT